>JAHBUR010000007.1 GCA_019637975.1 Bacteroidota bacterium
CAATGGAGTTGAAATGCACGGCAACGGCGTCATCGATCAACAAATTGTCACCTTTGATTTCGGAGCAAGCGGATACACCCTCGGCCGTGCGCAAATGATTCTCTCCGACAATGGAAGGGAAATGCGTGGGACCCTCTTCATACCCCTTACAGGCGCGTCCGAGAATGTTGTTCTTCGAAAGCGGTAGTTTCAGACTTTTTTTCTCACACCTACACAAACATGTCTACGTTTGGCTGCAACATCTGATATATCCTGCCGTACTAACTGACCGTCAGTCAGTACCTTTACTAAAGTAAATTTAATCTATCTTCGTATTGACAAATGGCTCGTCTTAAGCTATATTTGAACCCATTAAATGACTATCAGTCAGTAAATAGATTGGAGTAAATGGCAATGGGCATAATTGAGCGAAAAGAGCGGGAAAAAGAACATCGCCGCGAAGAAATAGTAACGGCGGCTGAAAAAATCTTCTTTGAAAAAGGTCTTGCGACAGCCACAATGGACGAAATTGCAGAGGCCGCAGAACTGAGCAAAGGGACTCTGTATCTCTACTACAAGAGCAAAGAAGACCTCTACCTTGCAGTGGCAATGCGAGGCTCGGAAATCATGTACAACATGTTTCTCGAAGCGACATCCCCCGAAAAATCCACGATTGAAAGAGTTGTCGGCCTTGGAGATGCATACTACCGGTTCTTCAAAGAGAATCCCGACTACTTCAGAATGTACCAGTACTTCGACAATGCACAGTTCCACAGACAAGTATCGGAAGACATGCTCGGCAGCTGTGCGGCAAAGGATCAGCGAGTTTGGGATCTCGTTATCGGGTTGATTCAACAGGGAATTGATGAAGGATTGTTTGATGCAGGCCTCGACGCAAAACAGGCGGCAATTATTCTCTGGGCAAACGGCAATGCCATCATGCGATTGATGGACCGGGAGGATACCTACTTTACGGAACATATGAAGCTGGATCTGGAAGCGACATTGCAGAAAGCATACCAGTTGATTCTCGAAGGAATGATGACCAAGAAAGGAAAGACAAAATATCATGCAATCAGAAAGGTTGAGGTGGAAGACTGAAATGAAGAAGCTGTTCTTTATACTTCTCGTGTTCGTCGGCATTACGACAGCGCAAGCACAACAAACGATTGAATTGACCGTCGAGAGAGCGATCACACTTGCGCTCGACAACAGCAAAGCGCTGCACGCGTCGCTCATGCGGTTGAACTACGCGGATGCAAAATCCTCGGAGGTCAATACGTCACGACTGCCCAATCTAAAATTCGTCGGCGGGTATACACGTCTCAGCGACGTGCCGCCATTTGCCGTGACGTTGCCGCAACAACTCGGCGGAAACTCGTTTACGCTGGCTCCATCTGTTCTGAACAACTATGCAATGAAAGTCAGCTTGGAACAACCTCTCTTTGCCGGCTTCAAGCTCTCGGCGGTCTCGGCAGCGGCTGATTATTCAGCAAAGGCTTCCGAGCAGGAGTTCGCCCGCAGCAAATCGGATTTGATCTACAATACCAGAGCGGCATACTGGAATCTGTTCAAGGCGAGGGAGTTGAAGAAGGTCACCGACGAGAACGTCGAGCAAGTCAAGGCTCATCTTAAGGATGTCGAATTCATGCTCCAGCAGGGGATGGCGACAACAAGTGATGTGTTGAATGTTCAGGTTCAGCTTTCGGATGCTCAGCTCCGTCAGATTGAGGCGAACAACAATGTGCAACTGGCAATGATTTCGCTGAACAACACAATTGGCATTCCGTTGCAGACAAACATTGTCATTGACTCGGATATCAACCACACGACGCAGGCAACGTACACAAATCTAAACTCCATTATCGGGAAGGCGATGGACGCTCGTCCGGAGTTGAAGGCAATGGAGTATCGGGTGAAAGCAACGGAAGCTGGAGTCACGGCCGCAAAGGCCGGTTGGTGGCCGCAGATTTTCCTGAGCGCCAACTACAACTACAACCGGCCGAACCAACGCATTCAGCCTGCGCAGGATATTTTCAAGGACACGTGGGATGTAACGCTGGGCGTTTCGCTCGATATCTGGAATTGGGGCAAGACACTCCATCAGACCGATCAGGCGAGCGCGCAGTACGAGGAGGCGAAAGATGGTTTTGCGCAGGTTCGTGACCAGGTGACGCTCGAAATCACTCAGGCCTTTCTGAATCTAAACCAGGCAAAGGAGCGGACGGTTGTTGCGGAGAAAGGTGTTCAGCAGGCGCAGGAGAGCTACCGTGTCACCAACAACCGCTTCAAAGAGGGTCTCGCGCAAAACAGTGACATGCTCGATGCGGAAGTCGCCCTCCTCACGGCGAAGACAAAGTACACGCAGGCACTTGTTGATCATGAGCTTGCCGAAGCGTGGCTGCTGCGCGCTATCGGCGGATAATCAAGAATGTACACAACCAACCTAACACTTTATTGAAGGAGTTTGTATGAGAAGGGTAAAAATCATCGGAATCGGCGTTCTCATTCTCGGAGCGATTGTCACAATTCTCCTCTACAACAAAACGCAGATGCAGGCGAAATCAAAGACAACAATTATTACCTCGTACCCGGTATCGGTAACGAGCGTGATGAAATCCCAACTATCCGAAACCCTCTCTCTGGTCGGGACGATAGCGGCGAACAATGATGTTGCCGTTGTCTCTGAAACGCAGGGACGGGTTGTTGCCATCAATGCAGGCGTGGGCGATTTCAAATCCTCCGGCGCCGTGCTTGTGCAGATTGATGATGAACTGAAGAAGGCGGACTTCATGAAGGCGGAAGTCAACTACGAGCGGGCGAAGAAAGACGCCGAGCGGTTCAAGAGTCTGCGGGAGGAACGCGCTGCCACGGAATGGCAGAAGGAAAATGCCTGGCAGGCGTTCAAGGTTGCCGAAGCGCAATACGTCCGCTCCCGCAAAGAGTATCGCGATACGAAGATCAGCACGCCGATTGCCGGAATTGTTACCTCTCGCCCTGTTGATGTCGGCACGATGGTGCAGCCGGGCATGGTGGTGGCGAACGTCGTTGATATTTCAAAGCTGAAAGTAAAGCTGAATGTCGCCGAGCAGGACGCATTCAAATTGAAGGCCGGCGACCCCGTCGAAATTACGACTGATGTCTATCCGGGGGTGAAGTTCGCCGGAAAGATTGCCAGCATCAGTGCCAAGGCGGATGAATCCCATACCTATCCCGTCGAGATTACGCTTCCGAACAGCAAAGAACATCCGCTGAAGGCGGGTATGTTTGGCCGGGTGAATTTCGTCTCGATGACGCGGACGGAAACGCTTGCAATTCCCCGCGAAGCCCTCATCGGCAGTGTGAAGAATCCGCAGGTCTTCGTTATTGAAAACGGAATGGCGAAGCGACGCGATCTTGTGGTGGGCGACTTGATCGGCTCGAACATTGCCGTGCTGCAAGGGTTGCGTGAAGGCGAGACTGTCGTGGTAAGCGGCCAGAACAATCTGAAGGACAGCGTTACTGTTGACATCGTGAACTGAGCGCTTGCCGGAATCGAAAGGAAAAGAATAGAATGACACTCACTGAATTATCCATCAAACGTCCGACGCTTATCGTCGTCATCTTTGCGGCGCTAACTGTCGTCGGACTCTTCAGTCTCACCCAGCTCAAGTACGAGTTGCTGCCGAAGATTACACCTCCGTTCGTTGCCATCACGACTGTGTATCCGGGTGCTTCGCCGAACGAAGTGGAAACCTCCGTCACCAAGCTGATCGAGGACGCCGTCTCCGGCATCGACAAGATTTCGACGGTGTACGGGACATCTACCGAAGGCGCTTCGTTCGTCTCCATCGAATTCACGATGTCCGCTAATGTCAACATCGCTTTGCAGGATGTTCAGCGCAAAGTCAACGAGGTTGCATCCCGATTGCCTGACGGAGCCAAGACGCCGATTGTCTCGAAGTTTGCGCTCGACGAGCTTCCCGTTCTTCGCATGGGACTGACCGCCAACATGCCGTCACGCGAGTTCTATCAACTCGTCAAAGACAAGATTCAGGCGAAGCTGGCAAAGATTGCCGGTGTCGGTCAGATAACGCTTGTCGGCGGAGACGAGCGGGAAATCAAGGTGAACATTGATGCGCAGAAACTACGTTCGTACGGACTTTCGTTGTTGCAAGTAACGCAAGCAATCAAAACCTCGAATCTCGATTTTCCTACAGGGAAAGTAAAAGAAGGTGGTCAGCAGTATATTGTCCGCATTGCCGGAAAATTTTCTTCGGTTGATGCATTGCGTGATCTTGTCGTTGCGCAGTCAAAGCAGGGCGGGGACATCAAGCTGTCGGATATTGCCGAGATTGAAGATGGGCAGAAAGAGTACTCACAAATCAGCCGCATCGACGGCAAGACGTCGATTGGCGTACTCGTGTCGAAGCAATCCGATGCCAACACTGTTGACGTAAGCGCCCTTGTGCGGAAAGAAATTCCGAACATTGAGGAACTCTACAAAGAACACGGTCTGAAGTTCGATATTGCGCAGGACGGCTCGACGTTCACGCTCGATGCAGCCAATGCTGTGAAGAAAGATTTGGCGATTGCCGTGATTCTTGTCGCTATTGTGATGCTTGCATTCCTGCACAGCATTCGCAACTCCGTCATCGTCATGATTGCGATTCCGGCTTCGCTGATCTCGACATTCATTGCAATGTATGCGTTCGGGTTGACGCTGAACCTGATGACGCTGCTCGGGCTTTCGCTTGTGGTCGGCATTCTCGTTGACGACTCGATTGTGGTGTTGGAGAATATCTACCGCCATCTCGAAAAGGGGGATGAGAAACGTGTTGCCGCGTTGAAGGGACGAAACGAAATCGGCTTTGCTGCGCTTTCGATTACGCTTGTTGACGTTGTCGTGTTCGTGCCTCTTGCGCTCGTCTCCGGCCTCGTCGGTAACATCATGCGTGAGTTTGCGCTGACGGTCGTCTTCTCGACGTTGATGAGCTTGTTCGTCTCGTTCACGATTACGCCGCTTCTCGCGTCACGCTTTGCGAAGCTCGAACATCTCACCAAAAACTCTCTGCTCGGCAAGTTCGGCGTCTGGTTCGAAGCGAAATTCGATGCGATGACCCGTTCGTATCTCCAGATTCTTAAATGGGGATTGGCAAACCGCGGCAAAGTTGTCGGGATAACAGTTGCGCTGCTGATTGCTTCGTTTGCTCTCGTGCCCCTCGGGTTTATCGGATCGGAGTTCATTGCCGTGGCAGATCGCGGCGAGTTTGCCGTTACGCTCGAATTGCCTCCCGGTTCAACCGTCGAGAATACCAACTTCATTACGCAGCAGGCCGAGCGGATGATTTCGGAAATGCCTGAAGTGCGGAAGATGTTCGTCAACGTCGGCGCTTCGAGCGACGGATTCCTTGCACAATCCTCCAACAATATCGCCGAGTTGACGGTGACGCTTGTGCCGAAGCGCGAGCGCAAGAAATCCACCGACGCTGTTGCCGACGAGATCAAGCAGAAGTTAGCCGAAATCCCCGGCGCGAAAGTCCGTGCAAATCCCATCGGCATTTTCGGGACGGCAAATCAAACGCCCATTCAGCTTGTGGTCAGCGGCACGTCGTACGAAGACGCGAGGCATGCGGCAGAACAGGTGGCCGATGTTGTGCGGAGAATCCCCGGCACCGCCGACGTTCGTCTCTCATCGGAAGAAGGAAAGCCGGAGACACGCGTCGAGATAGATAGGCAGAAAATGGCCGCTTTTGGCCTGAATTTGGCCGAAGTCGGGCAAACGCTGCGGGTAGCCTTCAACGGCGATGACGATTCGAAATTCCGTGACGGCGACAATGAGTACGCCATCCGCATCCTGTTCGATCAGTTCGACAGGTCGAAAACTTCGGACATCGGCAGCGTCACGTTCGTGAACCGCAAGGGACAATTGATTGAGCTGAAGCAGTTCGCCGACATCTACCAGGCAACCGGCCCGACGAAGTTGCAACGCCAGGACCGGAATCCTTCGGTCACCGTGTTGTCACAGGCAGTCGGACGCCCGAGCGGAAGCATCGGGGAGGATATCAGGGCGGGACTTGCAAAGGTCACGCTGCCGCAGGGCGTCACCATTGCGTACAAAGGAGACCTGCAAAACCAGGCGGAAGGATTCGCAAGCCTCGGCCTCGCGCTGATTGCCGCTGTGTTGTTCATGTACATGATTATGGTGGCGTTGTATGATTCGTACGTCTATCCGTTCGTCGTCATGTTCTCGGTTCCGGTGGCGATGATTGGCGCGTTGCTTGCGCTCGCGCTGACGATGAAGTCGCTGAGCATCTTCTCGATACTCGGAGTTATCATGCTTGTAGGATTGGTCGGCAAGAATGCTATTCTTCTCGTTGACCGCACAAACCAAATGCGCGCAGAGGCGAACCTGAGCACGTTTGATGCGCTGATTGAAGCGGGGCAGACACGTCTGCGTCCCATCATGATGACGACGGTGGCGATGGTGTTCGGCATGCTGCCGATTGCGATGAGTACCGAAGCGGGCGCCGAGTGGAAGTCCGGACTTGCGTGGGCAATCATCGGCGGACTCACCAGCTCGCTGCTGCTGACGCTCGTGCTCGTGCCCGTCGTGTACATGTACGTTGACAGCTTGAAAGAAAAAATCCCCGCTCTCTTCAGGCGCGTCGCGTGGACGAGCAAGCTCTCGCTGAAGAAACGCATCCCCGATTTGCATCCGCAGTTTCAGCCGGAGTAGGTGGGAAGTTCCGGTTGGTGATAAGCCCTGAGCGCGAAAGCGCTTGGGGCTTTTTTGCTTCCGCCATTCCGAGTCTGTCACGGTTTTTGCAAATCCCCCGAGTGCCGTGACAGAACATCAACCGGTTTGCTTTGGCAATAACAACTGCCTGATTGTCGCCACAGCACACTCGGGGGCAAGTCAGTCGTACCGACCGAGGAAAGCTGTCTCTGAGGAAGCCCATTCCCGAATTTGAATCAACTGTTTCAGCCGCTGCAGCAGATTTGTTTTGCTCCCGAAACCCCAAATGCTTGATATTTGGCCTTTTCTTGACGATCGGGTGAGAGTGGCCAAGATTTTAACTTGACATTGTGTCGTGTGGATGTTACCATTCAAACGCCTGACAGTTCATCTCTACAATACCTGATGGAGGATGCTATGGCACGTTTGGTACTGTCTCTCGCCGTTTTGCTTTCCTTTCCGCTCGCCTCACTTGCACAATGGTTGCAACAAGTTTCACCTTCCACCGAACTCTTATGGAAGATCAGATTCACGGATGCTGCGAATGGCTGGATCGTCGGTCAAACAAGACTTTACCGGACAACCGATGGTGGACAGAGTTGGAGTCCGAAAGACACCGTTATGAATCTGGGTTCCCTGCGTGCACTCAGCGGAGATGTTGCGATCTACTGCGAAGGGTGGCTGGGAACCGGCCCCAATCGCGGTATCCGGAAAACCACGGATGGGGGTTCGAGTTGGCGCTCCGTTGATACTGCACGTTATGTATATAATGACGCAAAATTCCCCACACCACAAATCGGGTATGCCGCGGGCCGCGAAGCTTCGACCCAGCAGTACGTTCCTGCCATTCGCAAAACAACTGATGGGGGTGAAACCTGGGCGACAATCTTCAGCCTGAACGGCGGGGTTGATTTTCAAGCAGTTTCGTTTCTCGACCCAGACAATGGTTGGGCCATGACGTATTCTCCTGCGCTGATCTATCGCACCACAAATGCAGGAGCAGTTTGGACATTTCAGGATACCGTGGGCTTGTACAACGGCACAACCTATCCAATGAGAGATCTTGCATTTACAACGTTGGACAGCGGATGGGCTGTAGGTGGTATTGCGGGGACGTCCGTGATCTCCAAAACTACCAACGGGGGACAATCATGGATCCATTCAAGCGGGATTTCCAACACGATTCAGGAGATCGCGATGATAAACTCCCGGGTTGGATGGATTGTGGGGAGGGTGTGGAATGCTCCGCCACAACGAACAACGGACGGAGGAGTCACATGGCATGTGCAAAGCACTTCGCCAAACCTCCCCGCGGGCGGATCAGGAATCTATTCGATCAGTATGCTGGATGAGAACAACGGGTGGCTTATCTTCAATCCACAAGGACGAGTGTACAAAACCACGAACGGTGGCGCAACATCTGTGGAAAACAACGAAGTACTTCCGTCAGCAATTCAGCTTTTTCAAAACTATCCCAATCCTTTCAACCCGGGTACGCATATCAAGTTCACAATTGTGCGGCAGGGATTTGTTTCACTGAAGGTGTTTGACCTATCGGGAAGAGAAGTCGCCACATTGCTTGAGCGGGATATGTCCGTCGGAGAACACTCTGTTGAATGGAAGCCGGAGAACCTTGCAAGCGGTGTGTACCTGTACCAATTGCGACATGGGGCGACTACGGAAACGAGAAAGCTTGTCCTGCTTCGGTGAGGCATCGCGTTTCTTGAGAAACTCAACCCCGGACTTAATGGTTCGGGGTTTTTGTTTTCACTCCCATTATCGCGTATATTCGCGTGACTTCTTTTAGACTAAAAAGCTTCAACCTCATGCAAAAATCAGTTCTCATCGTTGACGACGAAAAAGACATCATTGACATGCTCAAGTACAATCTTGAGAAGGAAGGGTACAAAGTAGTCAGTGCCCGCGACGGCAGGAAAGCAGTGGAGCAGGCGAAGCAACTGCCCGACCTGATTGTACTTGATGTTATGATGCCGGAGATGGATGGTTGGGAGGTGTGCAAGCAGCTCAAACGGGATGCGAAGACGGCGGCAATTCCGGTTCTGTTTCTGACGGCGAAGGGGACGGAGTTCGATGAGGTGCTCGGTCTCGAGTTGGGTGCCGATGACTACATCGTGAAGCCGGTTGCCGTCCGGACGCTTCTTGCTCGTGTGAAAACGGCTCTGCGCCGCAAGGAGAATGCAGCGACAGATCTTGCATCTCACGCCAATGAGATTCTCCGAGTGGACAAGCTGGAGATCAATGTCCCCAACTATACTGCCTCGGTCGGTAACAAGGAAATCACACTGACGCGGAAGGAGTTCGAGACGCTCGTCTATCTTGCCCGCAACCGCGGCCGCGTGATGACGCGGGAAGTGTTGCTGAATGTTGTGTGGGGGCAGGACGTGCGGGTCGTTGACCGCACGGTGGATGTGCATATCAGCAAGATCCGCGAGAAACTCGGCGCTTACGGCGACTACATCGAAACGGTGAAGGGTGTCGGCTACAGAATGAAAGCGTAATCCGTGCGCCGCATTCAAACCAAAATCACGCTCACCTACGTTCTGCTGACGCTGTGCGCTTTTGCAGCACTTGCCGTGATCGCAAGTCTCACAACGGAATCCTATCTCACCAACCGGAAAACCGCGGAACTGTCGGAACGGATTGATGTCCTTTCCTCTCTTCTCAAGTCTGATACGCACGCCGGCACACTCCATCATCGTATCAAAACGCTTACGTTGGCTACGAACTTCCGCATCACACTGGTTGACGGAGCGGGCGTTGTTCTGGCAGATTCGGATGTTCCGCCCGACAGTACCGGCCGCATCAAGAACCATCTCTCGCGTCCAGAGATTCAACAGTCAATGCGCGGCGAAGTGGGGAGTGATGCACGCCGCAGCTCGACCGTGAATCAGGATTTCCTCTACGTTGCCAAATCCGTTGATTTCACGGGAGCCGAAGGCGAATTGGCCAATGTGAAAGTGTTCCGGCTCAGCGCCCATCTCGAAGACATTACGACGATGATACGGGAAGAACGCTTCAATATCATGATTGCGGGAGTTGTGGTGCTCGTGCTTGTCATCGGCATCAGTCTTTTCCTTTCGCGAAGACTTGCCACGCCGATGGAACGGATTGCCGGGGCGGTGGAGCAAATCCGTTCAGGCAATCTTGATACGAGGATTGAAGTAACGGGCAATGACGAGGTCGGCAGAGTGGCCCGGGCTGTCAACGAGATGGTCGAGAAACTCAAATCGGATATTGTTCAACTGAGAAAACTTGAGCGTGTGCGCAGCGAGTTCCTTGGGAATGTCTCGCACGAATTGCGGACGCCGATTTTCTCGTTGCAGGGATTTCTGGAGACGTTGCTTGAAGGGGCAATTGACGATACGACGGTAAACAGGGATTTTGTCCAGAAGGCGTACAACCATTCCGTCCGGTTGAACACACTGCTTGGCGATCTCATTACGATCTCCCACATAGAATCGGGTGAGATGAAAATGAGTTTTCGCTATTTCAATCTCAACGAACTTCTCTCCTCCGTCATCGAAGAGTTCACGCCGACGGCGGAAAACAACAAGGTGAGTCTGCGGCTTGCTCCCAACCTTCCTGCCGATGTCGAGGTGCTGGGAGATAAGGAACGCCTGCATGTTGTGTTCGATAATTTGCTGGAGAATGCGATAAAGTACAACAAACCGGGTGGCGACGTGGTTGTGTCCTTCGAGCGTCACGATGGCAAAGTCCGCCTCAGCGTTGCGGATACAGGAGTCGGCATTGCGGCTGAACATCAGCCGAGAATTTTCGAGCGGTTCTATCGTGTTGACAGAAACCGCTCGCGGGAAGTCGGCGGCACCGGGCTCGGGCTTGCGATTGTGAAGCACATCATTGAAGCACATGGGAGCAGTGTTCAGATTCAAAGCACAGTGGGAAAGGGGAGTGTGTTCAGTTTTACGTTGAAGACAGCATAGATGAATAAATCGGGTCAGTCTCCTAAGGCGGTTGCATTGCCGCTTCTTCTCGCGTTGCTAACCGGTTGCGCTCCCGCTTCCTCGCCGACAAGAGTGGAAATCATCGAAGGCTTGGGATTGTTTGAGTCGCTGATCCCCGTTCCTGCGGATAGCATCATCGGGTTGTACGAACGGTACGATCCGGCAACATTCCACGCAATCTACAAAAACGACCTTGAGCTGGTGCAGCAGTTCATCGATTCGCTAAACACGCATCTCGATGAAGCATCGAGAATCGACACGCTTGCCATCGATCATGCAATTGAAAACTTCGGGAATGCCGCACGTATCGGGAAGACGATCTTCATCTCCAGCAGCTACTTTTTTCTCTTCAACGATCCGGCGGTTGTCCGCTCGGTTGTGACGCACGAATTTGGCCATATCTATTTCGAGAAACTCACGAAGGCCGAGCGTGAAATCCTGGATCACATCTGGCGTGAGCTGCAGGAGCGGGCGCTGTTCTACATTTTCAGGGACGGGGAGTATTCGGAGAATGCAAAATTCGGCGGCCACCCCGATGAAAGTCCGGCTGAGTTGTTTGCCTCCGCGTTCAATCTCTTCAACAACAAACAGGATGAGTTGAACGTCCGTCTCCGGTACGTCAGCACTGAACACCACCAGCTTGTAGAGAGACTGAGAAACCTCGTTGTTGCCAGTACGCTTCCGACTACATTACTTCCGTAACGTCTGATCCTCCGGCTTTTCTGCCAAAACCGCTTTTTCCCGTTCTCCCATTCTTCAATATTTCGTAAACCCCTCTTAACACTGCGGTAACACTGCTTTTGTAATTTTGCAGCGTGCAAATCAGATTTCTGCTTGAAATACCAACAGTCGTATCACTTTCACAAACATCATAAGGGTCAGGACCACATGATGAAGAACATCAGTGCTACCATTTTTCTGTTAGTCCTTTTGCTGGCAACCACCGGAATATTGCATGCACAGACGGGCGTGCTTGCCGGGAAAATCTTCGACCAACAGACAGGTGAAGAACTCGTCGGGGCGAACGTTCTGATCGTCGGGACGACAACCGGCGCAACAACGGACATTGACGGCAAGTACAGCGTCCGCAACATTCCGGTTGGAACGTACAGCGTCCGTATTTCCTTCGTCGGCTACGGGTCAAAGACGGTCACTGACGTTGCGATCAAAGCGGGGCAGACGGCAACACTGAACGTGAGTCTTACATCTTCAACTGTTGAAGCCGATGAAATTGTGATAACGGCGGAGCGAGTGCGGGCAACAGAAAGCGCATTGTTGTCGGAACGCAAGAAAGCTGCGGCGATTGGCGATGGCATCAGCGCCGAGCAAATCAAGCGGGCGCCGGATGCGACGTCGGGCGATGCTCTGAAGCGTGTGACGGGTATTTCGGTTGTGGATAACAAGTTTGTGTACGTCCGCGGAATTACCGACCGCTATAACGGAACAACGGTCGACGGGGCTTCTGTGACAAGTACCGAAGTCGGGAAGAAAGGATTCTCCTTCGATCTCATTCCCTCCAATCTCATCGAGAATACGACAGTAGTCAAGAGCGCAACGCCTGATCTGCCGGGAGATTTTACGGGAGGATTAGTGCAGGTGAATACGCTCGATATTCCGACCGATCGTCTCATCAAAGCGGGCGTGTCAAGTTCATACAACACCGTTTCGACCTCGAAAGAATTCTTAGTCTCGCAAGGTGGCAGGCGCGACTGGCTGGGATATGATGACGGCAGCAGGTCGATGCCTGCACAGGATGGCTCATTGACTGAGTTTGCCAAATCGCTGCCCAACAATTGGGCACCGAGTCAGAGGAAGGCGCCGTACAACGGTTCGTTTTCTCTCACATTCGGCGATCAGTTGGTCCTCGGCAATGAGGAGACGAGCGAAAGTCGTCTCGGACTCATCACGTCGCTTTCGTACAGCAACAGTTTCCAACGCACGAATTTCAAGGTGAATGAACTGACCAGCGGAGGATTTCCTCTCCGGCGGTTCGACGGAGCAAAGGATGAGTATTCCGTGCTGTGGGGCGCAATCGTTAACGCGACGTATAAGATTTCCAATCTGCACAAGATCAGCCTGAAAAACAGCTACAATCGATCGGGGGAAGATCAGGTAAGCCAGTATCAGGGTGAGGACGGCAACACTGGAAGCGAAGTGCGCAGCACGGCAATTCGATGGACGCAGCGTTCGGCATATACCGGACAGATTGTCGGCGACCATAATTTTCCCGAATTGGGTGGATTAATGTTACAGTGGCGCGGAACAGCCTCCTCGTCGCTGAGAGAAGATCCTGATAGAAAACTTGTACCGTACGTCAGGCAGATTGGTTCGGCGCCTGAGGATCCGTTCTACGTTGCAACGAGTGACCGGAGTTGGGAGAAGGCGAACGACAGAAGCAAAGGCCTCGGATTGGATTTTTCTCTCCCTGTCGGGAGTTTGAAAACAAAGGGTGGTTTGTACTACGAAGGACGAACCACCGATTACAAGATTCGCGCATACAGAATTACCGGGGTGGCCGGAACTCCGTTTCAGTTGTACTCATTACCTATTGACAGCGTGTTTCGGCCCGAGAATCTCGGCGCGGGCGGGTTCGCATTCTTTGAAAACCCCAGCAACGCTGCCAGCTTCTACGATGGCGATCAAGAACTGATAGCGGGATATGCGATGATGGATGCGCCGTTTACAATTGCCGGACAGGACTTCCGTTTTGTCGGCGGCGCACGTTTGGAGAATTCCCTGCAAACGTTGCGCAGCACACGCTCGCTGACCGACCCGACTCCCGAAACCACTCAACTCAAAAAGATTGATGCTCTCCCGTCGATGAACCTGACGTACATCATCAATCCGATCACGAACTTCAGGATCGCGTACAGTCAATCATTGAACCGCCCCGAATTCCGGGAGCTTGCTCCGGTTGCATACTACGATTTCGACAGGCTCGAAACGGTGTTCGGAAACCCCACACTGCAGCGTGCTCTCATCAAGAATTATGATGCACGATTTGAACTGTTCCCGGCTCCGGGTGAAGTCGTTGCCGTCAGCTACTTTCACAAGGATCTCTCATCACCGATTGAAGAGATGATCGACGTTTCTTCGACGCCCATCCGAACCTACATCAACTCCAACAGGGCAAAGAACAGGGGATGGGAAATCGAGTTCCGTAAGTCGTTGGACTTCCTCGGAGGCTACTTCAGCAACTTCATGCTGTACGGCAACTACACAAGAATCACATCCGAGGTTGAGGTGCTGGATGAGGTGACGCCGGGTGTGTTTCAGATTTCGAAACGGCCGCTGCAGGGACAGTCGCCGTACATGGTCAATCTGGGATTCTTCTTCACTGAGCCGACAACACGCACATCCGTCAGCATCTTCTACAACAAAGCCGGACGAAGAATCGATGCGGTCGGGTCTGCGATCAGCGAGCCTGATATCTATGAAGAGCCGCGGGATCTTGTCGATATCACGGTTTCCCAGCCGCTGTTCAACATGTTTGAGGTGAAGTTTGCAGTAAAGAATCTGAATGGGCGGGAACAGTTCCTTTCGAAACGTGATCAAATCTATCGCAGTAACGACACGGGAACAACCTACTCATTCTCGTTGTCCGCAACATTGTAGCAAAGTGTTTCACAGGGTCAGGATTAATCAATCATCTTTTTCAATTTATCCCCGGGAGGTAACGTAATGGTCAAGAGGATAGCAACTGTGTTGATCCTTGTACTCTGTAGTTCGTTTGCCCTTGCGCAGAAACCGCAAGTGGTTATTGGCGCAGGATTGGGAGCCGCGTTCAAGGCCCCGTATTTTCAACCGGGCGGTTCGGTGAGAAATCTCTCCGCCGACACTGCCTATATTCTGACAGGAATCTACTACGTTGATTCGTTGGCCGTCCTCAATATTGCGTCGGGAACAGTGATTCTCGGCGACTCGGCTACAGGGGCCACGTTGTGCATCAAGCGGGGTGGAAAAATCTACGCGAACGGTACAGTAGATCGCCCGATCGTGTTTACGACGCGGAACAATCCCGGCGACCGGAGAGTCGGGCAGTGGGGTGGACTTATCCTGCTCGGTTCGGCTCGTAACAATCAAAGCCTGAACCAGACAATCGAAGGCGGACTTCATCCATCAGCGGTGTACGGCGGCACAAACGATGATGATTCGAGCGGCGTCGTCCGTTACGTGCGCATCGAGTATGGTGGAATTCCATTCCTTACCGACAACGAGATCAATGGATTGACGATGGGGAGTGTCGGTCGCCGTACAGTGATCGAGTACGTGCAAACAAGCTTCAACAATGACGACGGCTTTGAATGGTTTGGTGGAACAGTGAATGCACGTTACCTCGTCTCGTGGCGCAATCTTGATGATGATTTCGATTCGGATTTCGGCTGGAGCGGTCGTGTGCAGTTCGGGTACGCCTTGCGTGACCCGGCAATTTTTGACGCAAGTACAGGAAGCAACTCCAACGGATTTGAGACGGACAATATGGGAGGTAGTTCCGGTCCCTGGCCGGCACGCCCGACAACGAGCGGAATCTTTTCCAACATGACACTCATTGGCCCTGCTTCCGATACAAGCCAATACGGAAGCATTTCACCGAAACATGATTATGCGTTGTTCATCCGAAGGCGTTCTTCGATCAGTATTTACAACTCGTTGTTTGCCGGGTTCCGGCACGGGCTGGTGTTGCGCAATGACAGCACGCAGTGGAATGCAAGTGTTGACAGTCTGCAGATCCGCAACACCAGCATTCAAGCGGGTCGTCGGATGGTTGGTGTCGATACACCTCCGTCATCGTTCTCCGGATCAGGCGGGTTCAACGGCTTCAGCGGCGAATCATGGTTCCTGACATCGGGATGGGGTAATATCGGAACCACGCCGCGCCAACCTTCTGCCGTAGGTCTAAGCCCCGCGGCATTCACGTTCGGACCGGGCACAGACCCGCGCCCCGCACTTGGTTCCGAGCCTGTAACGGCTGGTACAAACTTCGCTAATGCGCGACTAAACGGGTTAGTCACAACTACATACCGCGGCGCATTCGATCCTGCATTGCCGATGAACCAACAATGGACTGCCGGCTGGACGAACTTCGATCCGCAGAACACGAACTACTTGACGAGCGTGAAAGAAGTATCGCAGACCGTTCCGCAGAAATTCGAGTTGGGTCAGAACTATCCCAATCCCTTCAACCCGACAACGAATATTGAGTTCCAGATTCCGAAGAGCAGCTTCGTAACGTTGAAGGTGTATAACATGCTTGGACAGGAAGTTGCAACGCTGGTGAATCAACTGTTGAGTGCAGGTTCATTCGTTGCCGATTTCGATGCGGCAAATCTCGCATCCGGTTCGTATATCTACCGCTTGAGTGCGGATGGCGCAGTACAGTCGCGCAAGATGATTCTCATGCGTTAACATGTGTGATGCATCACGCCGGAGTGCATGGTGCTCACCGGCCGCTGATTCGGAGTTCTTTGGACATTGACTTGTACACAAATCCGTCAACATCTGTGGATAACCTGGAACGCGAGATGGATTGAACAGTCCAAAGAAGGGTCTGCAAGGATATGCAGGTTTTCCACCCACTCCTTGATGGGATGGAACAGAGGCTTCACCAACGACTCTGACCCTCGTTGTGTGAAGCCTCACCATTTTCATCGAATTCAAGCCAAAAAGATGCAAAACAATCGTTCAACTCTTTACAATTTCTTAACACTGGGTTTACATCGGATTAACCCGATCTGTGTAGATTTGTGCCCGATAGTTGCAAGGGACTATCACTACGGTCATTTACAACTACAAAGGGTCAGACTTTGTACTTCACCGCCATCCTCCGGGCGGGCGCAATGGTGATGTGTATATCCACGACGGCACCCGCACAACAGGCAGAGCAGGATTCCTCGTTACGTGATGAAGTTGGATATCTCAAGGCAGTAGTTGAAGGTCTTCAGGAATCGTCAATAGGGTATCAGGGCATCGTCGAGCAGCTGCCGAAGATCGAAATCTCCGGCTATCTGCAGACGCAATTCCGATGGACTGATGTACATGGAACTTCCTCTCCGTTCTCCGGCGGCAACTATCCGGGGAACAGCAACACACTGATTCAGGTTCGTCGCGGCCGTATCAAAATCAACTACGATAACGTTCTTACCCAATTCGTCCCGCAGTTCGACGCCGTTCCGACCGGGTTTTCCATCAAGGATGCATTTCTCTCCGTCACCGATCCGTGGATGCAATCATTCGGGTTTCAGATGGGTGTTCGACCGTGCGTTCGGGTACGAGATTTCCTTTTCCTTGAACATGCGCGAAGGCACGGGAACGTTCACGCATGTTTCAAACACTGTCTCCCGGGCTGCGGACAGACGTCGGCATCTTCAACGGTACCGGGGCACATGCCAATGAGTTCGACAGTTTCAAAGATGTGAGCGGAAGGGTCGGCGCACGATTCGCATTTTGAAGATATCGGGGGCGCAATAGTTATTGTATTAAAGGACATCATAAGAAGGAGGCAAGATGAAAACTATTCTGATGCTCATTGTGGTTTCGTTCCCGGGTTTATCCTTTGTATCGGGAGCCGAGAAAATCACGGTCAAAGGTTCCGACACGATGGTGATTCTCGGGCAACGATGGGCGGAAATGTATATGCGGGCACACAAAGATGTTATTATTCAAGTAACCGGCGGGGGGTCGGGTACGGGCATCTCAGCGCTGATTAACGGCACCACGGATATCTGTAATTCTTCCCGTCCGATAAAAGAATCCGAGCGGGCGAAGTTGAGCGAGAAGCAAGGTTCACGCGGTGTCGAAATCAAATGCGCGCTCGACGGCCTTGCCATCTACGTACATGAATCGAACCCTGTAAAAGAGCTCACGCTCGGACAAATCAAAGATATCTATGTGGGCAAAATCAAGAATTGGAAAGAAGTCGGCGGGCTAGATCAACGTATCATTCTCTATAGCCGCGAGAACAACTCCGGCACATATGTGTATTTCAAAGATGAAGTCCTCGGTGGGATGGACTTCGCGAAGAATGCACAAAATATGGCCGGAACCGCGGCTGTCGTGAATGCTGTTGCGAAAGACAAAGCAAGCATTGGCTACGGCGGTGCAGCGTACGGCAAGGGGATTCGTGAGTTGAGTGTGAAGCAGGATGCCACCTCTCCCGCCTACGCTCCGACAATGGAAAACATCCGCACAGGAAAGTACCCGATCAGTCGGTTTCTGTTTATGTACACAAAATCCCGCCCGAGCGGAGCATTAAAGAAATATATCGATTGGACGCTGAGCGCAGAAGGTCAGAAGATCGTTGGTGAAGTCGGATATTTCCCCATCAGATAACGGAACGAGAAACGTGTCACCGACACAATTTGAAGACCAGGAAGCAACAACTTCAATCTCGGCCACACGGCCTCCCCCGAACAATGGCGGCAATCATGTGGGGAGGCTGAACAAAGCCGAGCTGAAGAAGAAATTCCGGCCTGGAGAATTTCTCGCGGAGAAGTTGGTCACCTCCGTGGCAATGGTTTCGCTTGCCGCCATTGTGCTGATTTTTCTGTTTGTGTTTCGTGAGGCGGCTCCGATTTTTGTGCATAAGGAAAAGCCTGTCCGCCCCGATGTGGTTGAAGAAGAGGAGACGTATGGCGAGGAGTTTTTGGGCGAAGGCGCTCAACGGCTCAGTGAGGAAAGTGCCGGCAAACCCTCGGTGGAATCCAGCGGCAGCGAGGGAGAGGCGTCGTTATCAAATCTTCTCTCCACAACGTGGCAACCTGTGGCAACCGAACCCAAGTACGGTCTGTGGCCGCTCATTGTCGGTACGTTGAAGGTGACGGTAATTGCCATAGTTATCGCCGCTCCCCTTGCGATTCTCGCCGCACTCTTTACCTCTTCCTTTGCGCCGCGTTGGTCGCGTGAATACATCAAGCCCGCGATTGAATTGCTTGCCGGATTCCCGTCCGTTGTTATCGGGTTCTTTGCCCTCGTTACGCTTGCAACGGCAATGCAAAATGTGTTCGGCTACCAGTACAGATTGAACGTGCTGCTGGGCGGCATTGCGATGTCGCTTGCTGTCATTCCCATCGTTTACACCGTTTCGGAAGATGCGATCACGGCCGTTCCCCGATTCATAACGGAGGCATCGCTCGCGCTCGGCGCAACGAAATGGCAAACGGCATTGTTTGTTACTCTGCCTGCCGCGACACCGGGAGTGTTTGCCGCCATTCTGCTCGGCTTCGGCAGGGCATTCGGCGAAACCATGATTGTGCTGATGGCAACCGGCAACGCGGCGCTGATCTCCTGGAGTATTCTTGAACCTGTCCGAACGATGTCGGCAACCATTGGCGCGGAGATGGCGGAAGTCGTGTTCGGCGATACGCATTATCATGTTCTCTTCTTCATCGGGGCGATTCTCTTCATCTTCACCTTCACACTCAACGCCGTGGCGGAAGTATTCATTCGCCAGCGTTTGCTGAAACGGTTCAAGGGAGCGTAGCGATGAAACTGAAACGCCGTCTCATGGGATCGTGGGTTGTGGGCACCAGTGCAGTTGCCACGCTGACGATCATCGTCGTTATGCTGGTGATGACGGCAAGCATTGTGTGGGGAGCAAGGGACACGATTTCGTGGGAGTTTCTTACCGCTGCCCCGCGTGAGGGAATGACGGAAGGCGGAATCTTTCCTGCAATCGTCGGAACAGTGTTGCTGGTGTTGTTGATGTCGATCGCGGGAGTGCCTGCGGGCGCAATCACCGCCATCTACCTCAGCGAGTATGCCAGCCAGAAATCCGTCATTGCGCGCTCAATCCGGTTTGCTGTGAATACGTTGGCGGGCGTTCCTTCGATAGTGTTCGGGTTGTTCGGACTCGGGTTCTTCGTTCAGTTCGTTGGAGGGGGAATGGACGATATCTTTTCGGGAGGCGGAGAACTCCGTTGGGCGCAACCGAACATCCTCTGGGCAAGCCTCACGATGGCATTGCTGACATTACCGGTCGTGATTGTTTCCGTTGAGGAGGCGATCAAAACGGTGCCGCAGGATTTACGGGCAGGAAGTCTCGCGCTCGGCGCCACAAAGTGGCAAACAATCTGGAAGGTTGTGCTTCCGAATTCGATGAACGGGATTTTCACAGGGGCGATCCTTGCGGTCAGCCGCGGCGCGGGTGAAGTGGCGCCCATTCTCTTCACCGGTGCGGCGTATTTTTTGCCGCATCT
Source organism: Bacteroidota bacterium (assembly GCA_019637975.1). NCBI lineage: Bacteria > Pseudomonadati > Bacteroidota > Bacteroidota bacterium. The sequence continues at coordinate 19,875 of JAHBUR010000007.1, forward strand.
GCCGAACACCATCTCCGACCAGTTTATGCACCTCGGCTACCACGTGTACATCATGTCGACGCAATCGACCAACGTCGATGCGACGAAAGGAATTCAATACGCCACAACACTGGTGCTGTTGGGGCTGACTGTAACACTCAATCTCTCGGCAATCATCCTCCGCTCGCGGATGAGAGGCCGGCAGATTCAATAGCGATGACAACAATGCTTCCAACAACAAAAATACGAACGCAGAATCTCAATCTGCATTACGGTCCCAAGCAGGCATTGAAAGATATCAGTATCGATATTCCTGTCAGACGTGTGACGGCATTCATCGGCCCTTCCGGCTGCGGGAAGTCAACATATCTGCGCAGTCTTAACCGGATGAATGATCTGATTGATGACGTCACGATTGACGGGAAGGTGTATATCGATGATGTTGACATCTATGACAAGGATGTTGACGTCGTGGAGTTACGCAAGCGGGTAGGGATGATCTTTCAGAAATCCAATCCCTTTCCAAAATCCATTTACGATAACGTTGCGTACGGCCCCCGCATCAACGGCGTGAAGGACAAGAAGAATCTGGATGAGATTGTCGAGCAAACCCTCATCCGTTCCGCTCTCTGGGCTGAAGTGAAAGACGATTTACGCAAAAGCGCCCTTGCCCTTTCAGGCGGACAGCAACAGCGCCTCTGCATAGCCCGTGCCCTTGCCGTCGATCCGGAAGTGTTACTAATGGACGAGCCGGCCAGCGCCCTCGACCCGATTGCCACGGCCAAGATTGAGGAACTGATTTATGAGTTGAAAGAGAAGTACACAATCGTTATTGTAACTCATAATATGCAGCAGGCGGCCAGGGTCAGTGATTTTACCGCGTTCTTCTATCTGGGAGAGTTGATTGAGTACGATGAGACAAAGAAGATGTTCACAACTCCCGTCAAGAAGCAGACAGAGGAGTATATCACCGGACGATTCGGCTAAGGGGCAACATGAACACAACACGAGGCATTCCGGAAAGGGAATTGATGCACAGACATTTCGAATACGAACTTGACGGACTGAAATCCAACATCATCAAAATTGCCAGTCTCGCCGAGCAGTCGATTGCCCAGTCCATCAAGTCGTTGCTCGAACAGAAGAAGGAGATTGCACGGCAGGTTATCGAATTCGACAAACAGATCGATGCCTACGAGATCGTCATCGACAATCACGTCGTGGATATTCTTGCGTTGCAGCAGCCTGTTGCCGTTGACTTGCGGTTTATTCTGGCGGCGTCAAAGATCAACAACGACCTGGAACGGATCGGCGACCACGCCGTCAACATCGCGCAGTCAGCCATTGTTCTTGCCGATGCCCCGTATATCAAACCCCTCGTGGATATTCCCGTCATGGCGGACACAACAAAGCAAATGCTGCGGGATGCGATCGACGCGTTTATCCACCGGGATGCACAGAAGGCCCGCCGTGTTCTTGAGAACGATGATATGATCGACAATCTGAACAAGAAGATTGTCAACGATCTGGTTGTGCTGATGCGCAAGGATCAATCCACAATCGATCAGGCGCTGGATCTCATCCGGGTCAGCCGCAATCTGGAACGCGTGGCCGATCTCACGACCAACATAGCCGAGCAGGTGATTTTTATGGCGGAGGCGAGGGTGGTGAAACATCAGGGCGGTCACGAACAAACGCCCGGGGAAGAACCTACGCAGTAAATCCCAACACGACATCCAAGGTTTGTGTCTTTGCTGAAAAAAAACTAAGAGCTACTACACTTCAGTAAGATACAAATCAACCACTTTGCGAGACGGGATGACTCCCTTCATCAGCAAGAGGGAATATCCGAGAACAATCCAACAGGCATCCCTCAATCGTTTTGTCAGGATGAACAGCGCCATGCTTGCCGGTGAGGCAGCAACCCCCAATGCCATGAGAATGCCGGCATACCCTGCCTCTTGAACTCCAATTCCTGCAGGAAGAAAGAACGCTCCGAGTCGAAGAGCAGAGACAAGAGCTTCAAGTGCAAGTGCGTCCTGAAAGCTGACGTTCAGGCTGATTGCGTGCAGGAGAATATATGTCTCCAGAAACTCCATCCACCAAGACGCGAAGTAATAAGAAGAAGAGCCGAGAAGGTGTCTGTGTCCTGCAGTCCGGATGGTCAAGAGACTCCTGTCGATAGTGACAAAGTCTTCTTTCTGCAGATTTACGAACTCGCTTACGTTCTTGATTGGAATACGTTTAAGGAGGTTGTGAAAACGGCTTGCGATTCCGGTGCCCCCGGCCAGGACCAAGATGCCCCACAGAATAACTCCCGCAGTTGAAACCGCAGCGATGAGAAGCCACCCAAGCGCAGTATTGTGGAGAAAATGACTTGAGACCACGGAAACAGATCCGAAGGCGGCACCTACCCCAAGCAGCACGTATATGCATTGGCTGAATCCCAGAGACCAGCGGCGGACAATAGTGCCCACAAGACTCTCACGTGCAGGTATTCCCTTTTCTTTCTTCAAGAGAAATAGCCTCAGCGAATCAGCAAACGGAACGCCGAAAGGAATGGACCTGGCGATTGCCTCTGATGAAATGTGGATGTTCAGGAGGGAGGTAAACGAAACAGTGCGCCTGTCGGTTGCCAGCATTGTGCGCCATCCGAGAACGTCCAGCACATGAAGCAAAACACCCGGAGCGAAAACGAACGGCAGGGTACATCCCAGAACAGTTATAAGGCGCCACAATTCGGTGAAGTCGATCATGACACCGCGTCAATCAGAAAGTCGGCTCACGATGTTTCGCATCTCAACGATGCGTGTACTGTCACTGCGTAGTGCTACTGCTACCTGCAAAGCGCTCAACAATTCGGCCTTTGCTTCCGCTGTGTGGCCCCAGTCGTGGTACACCATGCCAAGCTCGTACCGGTGGCGCATGACATCCGGCGCAAGGGCGATTGCCTTGTTCAATGCTTCTACGGCCTCTCGATATCCGCCATCAGGCAATCCTCCGAGAAAAATGTTGGCAAGCTGGCGCTCGATCCAACTTACTCCGCCCAACGCACGATAGAATGAGCCGAGTATCGAGTATGCAATGTCATCATTCGGATTGAGCTCGATTGCACGTTGTGCTTCTCTATAAATTTCCCGCGCAAGCTTCACTTTCGTCGTACCGCCTTCATACATGGCAATATTTCCCAAAGCGGCTGCAAGCCACGTATGCCCATCGGCAATCTGTTCGTTCTGCTCGATACATGCTCTTGCATGCTGTTCAGCCTTTCGGTATAAGCGTTCGCGCCCGGAATCCGGCGATACGTCGGCAATGCTGATGGTAAGACGGGCAAGCCTCCACAAGATCTCAGGTCGCGCAGGTGCCGCTGTCAGGGCAAGAACGTACAAGGACTCGGCTTCAGCGTACCGCATCCTCTTGTATTCCGTATCTCCGGCTGCAAGATACGCCTCAACCGGAACCAGCATGAGTATAGCCAGCAAGGAAAGCATACGATTGGTCGACTCAGGAATTGAGAAAGGAGAAAGATGAATGCATCTACGCAGCTTCCGGAATGACCAGTTGATTTGCGGGGCGTAGCAATGGCTCGGTTGGTTGGGTTGCGGCAAATTGGGGCAGTTTTCTCAACGTCGTTTGAACTCCGGCGGGACTCACACGAATGAACGCAACATGAAAGGTGCTGTTGTCACCGAGTATGGAGCCGCCGGCGTTCAGGAAGCGAATTCCCTTTCTCATATACTCGTGGTTGCAGTGCACGTGCCCGTGCAGCACCAGGTCAACGCTCGATGCGGCAAACAGTTGCAGCAAGCGCTTCTTACCCCTGAGTTTCATTGTCTGGCGCTCCACAGCGTTCCAAACAGAGTGTGCTCTCCCTGCACCATTCGAGAGTATTTTGTTGAAGTGGTGATGTATGAGCACAAGTTTCCGTTTTTCCTTCAGGTGTTCGGCCATGAGAGTCTTTCTCAAGCGCTCAAACTGTTTGTCATCAACCTCGCCGTTGGAGCCGATCGGGTTCTTCACGCGCGAGTACCGTGCTATGGAATGCACTCCAATGATTGCGACGCCGTCAAAAACCTTCACGAAAGGAGACGAGATGTCGGGACTGCTTTGTTCCGATGAATCAAAGACTTCATGAAAGTGCTCACGGAATTCTCTCATCTTCCGATCGTAGTTCGTCGTCTTGCAGCGTTTGGGGAATGAGAGGATTTCCTCGGCACGATGAACACCACCGTACACATCGTGGTTTCCGCAAAGAAGGGAAAGTTTCCGGGCGTCAAGCAGCCCGTAGTTTCTGAAGATCTTGCGGGTTGCCTCAAATTCCTTCTTCTCGCCGTTTGCCGTGATATCGCCTGTGATGACAACATGATCAGCCCCTTGTCGCAGGCAATACTCGATAAGCGAGCGGGTTTTCCTGATATTATGTCTCGAGTGGTCGAGACTAATGTGCAGATCCGAAAGATGGGCGATAGTAAACGGACGCTCCATGTCCGCGTCTCCCCTTGCGTTCTTGAAATGATGAGAATTCATGCAGTACGTTGTGATAGCTTGTAAACATTCTGTTGAAAATGTGTTCCCACTGTTGCTGTTGAGCGAAAGCGAACGCTTGTTTGCTGACGCTCTCCCGCAGTCCGCGGTTATCGAGCAGCAATTCGATGTTGCGTACAAGGTCGGTCGGGCATCGGGGCTTGGCCAGAAGTCCTGTCGCGCCTTCACGGATAATCCCGAACGCGCCCCCCTCCCGGGCACAGATAGGCGGCAGACCTGATGCCATCGCTTCGAGCGTAACGTTTCCGAAAGTCTCCGTTGTGGATGGAAACACGAACAGATCACTCGACGCATAGGCAACAGCCAAATCCCGTTTTGACTCGTGGCCGAGGAATATTGTTTCCGGCATTAGTCGTTTCAATTCTTCACGCACGGGCCCGTCTCCGGCTACCACAAAGACGGCATCATTTCTCTTCGCGGTAAGAATTTTGTACGCTTCGGCAAGCGTTTTCAAATCTTTCTCCCAGACAAGACGTCCAGCGAACAGAAGAACATGCTTTCCTTCTGCTCCAATTGTCGGTTTCCATGCCGGATCCTTCAGTCTGGGATTGAATGTCTCTGTATCGACACCATGGGGCAGGAACTCAAGTGTGCGTAGCCCGTGTGTGTAGAGCTCATCAAGAATCGGCTGCGACGGTACAAACACTCTCTGGCACCTGTTGTACAGCCGTCTGATATATGCCCAGCTCAATCCCTCAAGTGCCGTGATGTTGTAGTATTTCGCGTAGCTTGCGAAGTGAGTGTGATACGTTGCAACCACTGGAATGTTGTGCTGTTCACCAAACTTCACGGCTGCATAACCGAGGGAGCATGGACTATTGATGTGGAGAATGTCAGGCCGGAAGGCCCGCAATTCCTGCTCAAAATGTCGCGTGCCCGGTATTGCAAAACGGTAATCTTTGTACAATGGAAATGTCACGGAAGGCACGCGGTGGAACAGAGTGCCGTAGTCCGATGACGGGACAATGGGAGAGAAAAAGATGTGGCGAATATCGTTGGTATTCAAGTAGCTGACGAGTCGATACAGCACACGGGTCACCCCGTCGTGTTCGGGGCGCATGGTGCCTGCGAAGTATGCGACGCGGATCGGGCGCCGAATCAATGCGCAACTCGCTGACGTCCGACAAAGAATTGCAGCGTAAGAACCACCGCGCTGATAAAGAAGAATGCTACCGATTTCACTTGTTTTTTCCTTTCAGAGTGCATTGTCATTTCTCTGGCTTCAGACGGTGATAAGATACCAACGCAATGTGATGTGTATGTTAGCATCTTGTAAACTGTCGGTTAAATCTCTTCTCGCAAGTTGTTTATCGTTCGACTTCTCAGGATATTCGTGCCGAACAACAACTACATATTACTCAATCCGGAAGGCACGCTTGAGATTAATCGAAACCGGCGCAGCGTGGGTTGCGCGTATGCTGAATGTCCCCACGTTGGCCATTACGATGTTTAAGAAAGCAAATGAAGTAAGCGGCATCGATAAGGACACGCTGCCTACCGAGCTCATTCCCCTGAATACGATTCAGTTGTCACGCGGCCTTCTGAATTTCACCCTACTGCAGAGTATCCGAAACTGGGTCTTCCCTTACTGGGCGCATCAACAGTATGATCCCTCCTCTCCGGCGTTCATTCCCCGTTCCCATCTCGGTCTCTCCATGAATCTGACGCATCGAAACTGGACGGCAGTGGGAAGCCCGGACTGTGATGTTGAGCCGATTGTTGACCCGCGTGGAATGGTAACACCATTCCGTGATGGTTGGTCGCTGGACGTATGGCTGTTGTATGATGGCAAACTCTACTGCCCCTCGCAGCAGCGTAACGTTCGTCAACGACTCGTAAATGATGTCCCTATCGTTGAAACGACAATTGAATCCGGCGACCTTGTTCTGGTTCTGACAACGTTTGTTGTCAAAACGGAGATGGTTCACCGGGCAGAGGTAAGGAACAACTCCACGACGCCGAAACATTTCAGGCTCTTCTTTGCCGTTCGACCATTTAACCCTGAGGGCATAGGTCTTGTTCATGATGTTCAGTTCGTTACACGTGACAACTGCTTCCTGGTAAACAACAGCGCCAAAGTTCATTTTGCCGAAGAACCTGTTCGTATTGCATGCTCTGGTTACGAGGGAGGGGATTGTGCAGGTTTTGTCGCCAATGCTGGGGTGAGCGACCGGCAAGAGGCGCATTGCACGGTTGGTCTGGGGAACGCGGCCGCTGGATTCGAGGGGGACCTCATTCCGCGCGCATCAAAATCCGTTGACGCGATCTGTTCTCTGCAATCGCCTTCGGTTCGATGGGACAAGAGTCTTTCTGATGATCCGGGAAACGTGTGGGCGAGCGCGTTGGAGAAGGGCTGTCTGTTTTCAACTCCCGATCAGCGTATCAATGCGCTCCTCACATCGTCTCTATCAACACTTCTCTTGTTTGTTGACAGGCACTCCATTACGCCGGGGCCATTCACGTATCATCAGTTCTGGTTTCGCGATACCGCATACATGCTCTGGGCGCTGGAGAAATTCGGGTTCAAGCAGCACATCGCAGACGTCATGCAGGGTTTTCGGGACAAACAACAGCGGTCAGGATACTTCCGATCTCAACAAGGCGAGTGGGACTCAAACGGCCAAGTGTTGTGGCTTGCATGGCAACACCTGCGCTACACGGGCGACACCGCGTTGGTGCAGGAGCAGTTGGAATCCTTGCGACGCGGGGCAAGGTGGATCGAGAAGAAGCGTTTGATGGGAAGCATGACTGAGCCCTACTATGGCTTGTTGCCAAGAGGCATGAGCGCCGAACATCTCGGCCTGGCCGACTATTATTTCTGGGACAACTTCTGGTCGCTTGCTGGCCTTGAGTCGTATGCCGGGATATGCGATCACCTTGGTCTGTCCGGGGAGTCGGCACGCACATGCGATGTGCTGCATCAGTATCGCAGAGATGTTGAAAGGGCGATCCGAATTTCCCGGGAGAAATCCTCAACACAAGCAATAACAGCCGGCCCTTTTCGCAACATTGATTGCGGTATGATCGGATCTGTGTGTGCGTGGTATCCTCTTCAGTTGTTCAAGCCGGATGATGCCGGACTGGGTGAGACTCTTGAAGCATTGCATAAGAGGTTTTTCAGAAACGGCATGTTCTTCCAGGATTTCATTCACAGCGGCATGAATGCCTACCTCACCCTTCAAGTGGCGCATGCATGGCTGTACGGTGGCAACCGGAAGAGATTTTGGGAGATATTTTCCACTGTGTGCTCATTCGCCTCACCCACGATGAATTTTCCGGAAGCTATACATCCTGTCACGCTTGGCGGCTGTATGGGAGATGGGCATCATGGTTGGGCTGCGGCCGAAATTGCCCTGGCATTGCGGGATGCTTTTCTCTACGAACAAGAAACACCCAACGGTTCACATCTGATCCTTCTTGCCGGGGTGCCTGGCTCCTGGTTTTCATCCGGCAAGGAGTTTTTCGCAGAGAAGGCGTGTGTTCATGGCGGCGTTGTTGGTATACGCGTGCGCTGTTCGGCATCAATGATAGAGATACAGGTAGTGTTCGAACGAATCAATACATTTGCCCCCCAACGGATGTCTATGCGTCTGCCCGTTGCGGTGAGAAGTGTTTCTGTCGATGGTGAGTCATTCGTACGGTATCAATGCAAGGGGGATGAAACACACATTGAATTGGACGCACGATCAGTTGTTGTGCGAGTGTTTCAGTGATGGCAGAAATGGAATAATGTGAGGATGAAAACCGGACTGGAATTTGCACTTGAGTTGGCGGAATGCGCTACACGAGAAATTCTTCCGCGATTGAGAGGCAGGAATCGGATCAAGCGCCGGATTCCGGTTTCCGCTGCTGCATTTCCTTCAAGAGCGAAATCAGTTCCGCAACAGACGCAAATCGCAGACCCTTGATGCGAGCCCATACGATCTTTTCATCGGCATCCAATTCCTGCGCAATCAGAATTGCATCCTCATAAACTGCTTCGCGCATACGTTGATCCTTCCCGTTGTGCATGATTATTCTTGTTCACAGAACGGCTTCATTCATACATCACATCCAAACCATCAGCATTGTTGTAAAAGGATGATCGTGACGATCTTTTGGGCTGTTGCACAGGAGGAATATGTCCCAACGAAAGGCGTATGTCATACTCGGCGCTGCATTTGCGATTGAGACATTTCACGAAGAAGAGATTTCTGATGGGCTGGGAGAGAATTCGAATCCGTCCCTTGTTGCACACTTTGCATGCTTTCATGTAGTCAATCCAAGCCATGAGTTTGGGATTCGAGTCGAGATGCGTACGCTAATCGGGCGAGTGTTGCACAACTCCTCATACACAATATAGGCTGACGTTGTAACGTAATTGTTGCCTGAAGTTTAAGAGTCTTTTAAGACGTCACTCCGGCCTGGGGGGAATATTCTGAATCGTGGGAAATCACTTCGTTTCGGCCTTAGGAAGGTTGTGAAATAGCCGACGATCGAGGGACATCTCATGGTGCTTGCTTTGCGGCCGTTATTCTCTGCACATCCAAGAAGTTTCTATCAGGCCATTCCTTTGTCTTACCCCGACAGATGGAGATCACCGGGATGCACAGGAGGCCCGCCGTAATCCACAATCGATCAGGCGCCGGATCTCATCCGGGTCAGCCGCAATCTTGAACGCATGGCCGACCTCACGACCAACATAGCCGAGCAGGTGATTTTTATGGCGGAGGCAAGGGTGGTGAAACATCAGGGCGTTCACGAACAAACGCCCGGGGAAGAATCTACGAGGTCAATCCTAACACAACATCCCTGTCGAAAATCCAGCTGAATTTTTCCTTCCCGGAAAAACTCACACGGTTAGCTAAATTCGCGTAGCGTTCCGAAAGGTTGCAGAGATAATCCTGCGCCTTCGCCGCAACATCCGAGAGTCCCTGAATCGTCTCCAGTCTCCAATGTTCCACCAGATCCTCGATGATGTCCGAGTAATCCTTCACGGTGTACACGCCGGTTTTCTGCGCGACAATCGAATACTTCTCGAACAGATTCTTGTCCCTGCCGTCGTACATGAGCACGGCGGGCATGGTGATTTTTGTTTTCATCATCTTCGCAAACGAGAGTACCGCCTGCGCAGGGTCCAGGTCGAACACCTTGCTCATGAACAGCTTGTACGCCTTTTCGTGCCGTGCCTCGTCGCCCGCAATCAGGCCGCAGATTTTGTGGAGCATATCCTCGCCCGCTTTTTTTGCAAGCACGCCCACGTTGCGGTGCGAGATTTTCGTCGCTCGTTCCTGAAATGACGTATAGATGAATCCGAGATACGGATCGTCGCCCGTTTGCGGGTCGAAGCCGTTGTTGATGAGGTGATGGACTGTTGTTTCGACGGCCCGCATATCCACGCGGCCGGAGAGGTAGAGGTACTTGTTGAGCAAGTCGCCGTGGCGGTTTTCCTCCGCCGTCCAGCCGCGGCCCCACTGTGCCCACGGCGTGTCGCTTGCGCCGGTCGGGTCTTTCACGCCCTGCAGCCGGTTGATCCACGACTGGTAGGTGGGGAGCGCCTCCTCCGTTACCATATCGCCCACTAATACCACCAACAGTTCATCCGGCAGCACAGACGCTCGCGACCGGAACTCGGCGAGTTGCGTGTGCCAGTCCTCCTGCGTAATGTCGGGTAGAAAATCGCTGGGCTGCCAGCTCTCCTCCACGGGTACGAGTAGTTCGGAGAGATGCTGCTTGACAAATCCCTCCATGCTTTTGATCACTTCAAACCGGGAAGAGGTTACGGGGATATCATTGTCAGACGCCACAAATCGCTCCATTCGAGTGGAATATTCAAAGAACTGTGACACAATATGACGCAATTCGGGGTGAATAACAAGGAGGGGGGAGTCAGAGTCACATGTCCTAGTCATGCAAACCATTGAGGGGCAGATTTACGTCTGCCCTGTCCGTGTTAAGTGTGGCAAATGCTGTTGAAATCTGCAAACGCGGGAGGCAAAGTCGGGACACAAGATACGTCGCCGGTTGTCCGAAGGATTATGATGTTTGAAATATCGGAGATGTTTCGTTTTCACTTCCGATCATCCTCAATAGGTCTGACAGCTTTCTCTACTTTGGAGGAACACGCATGGGTATGTCGAGTGGCAATTCTGTTCTTCTTGCCCAATCCTGAAACGAGCCGTCGTAGATTCTTACATCATGGCCCAATAAACGGGCGGCGAAGTACACGACGCTGGCAGTCTGTCCAACGTGGCAGTACGCCACGACTTGTTCGCCTTCCTTTACTTCAGCATCACGAAAGAGCATCTTCAACGTCTCATAGTCCCTGTATTTTGAGAGCTCTCGCAAGAGAGAAGTGTAGGGAATATTTACGGCGCCGGGAACATGTCCGGCTCTTGCCATTCCGCCGGAATCAGCGCCGACGTAGAAGTGGGGAAGTCGGGCATCCACAATCCGTGTTGAAGGGGAGTTCATTGACTTCATAATCCAATCCGCATTAACGACAACATCGGAGCGGGGGTGTGTTGTGAGAGTGCCGCGTTGAACTTCAGGAATTTCGGTTGAGAGCGGCCGCTTTTCTTCGCGCCATGCGTCCAATCCTCCATCCAAAACCGACAGTTTTCCGGCAAAACCAATCTGCTCCAGCGTCCAGAATAGGCGTGCAGCCGAAACAACGGCGCCATAAATCACAACATGTGAGTTGTCGGAAACACCGGCGGATTTAAATAGAGAGTCGAGTTGAGAAACGGGAGGGAGTTCGGACGTGAGTCCCGACCCCGGTGGTTGCGGCGGCGGCGTTACGATGGATTGCCACGGAACCAAACGGGCACCGGGAATGTGCCCGGCGTAGTACTCACCTTTGGCAAACGCCACATGCAGAATAACGAGCGAGGGATCCTGCAAATGCTTGTGAAGCCATTCGGTTGTAACGAGGATGTGGCCGGAGGGCTTCCCGTCGGTTGCGTGCAACGCGTGCAATGGGAAGAGCGTTGTGAGAACGAGAACGGCGAGAGATGCGGTGAATCGTGACATAGCTTCTCCGTTGAATATTTGTCGGAATGGATTGTGGCGGACTCTTCCCTGCTAACGCCCACCGGGCCGGAAAGTTGCACCGATTTCTTTTCTGGCGGAACTCGCGTACTTTCGGTTCAGGAGGAATGTATGAAACAGGAAATTCTGTTGCTGGGGAATCCCGTCCTCAGGACGAAATGCAGGCCCGTGAAGAACTTCAACTCCCGGCAATTGCGCAGCGTTATCACCGATTTGCGTGACACGCTGTACGATTTCAGGAAACGCAACGGATTCGGCCGTGGCATTGCTGCCCCGCAAATCGGAATCACACGGCAAATCATCTTCATTCACATTAACGAACCCATCGCAATCATCAATCCGAGAATCATCAAACGCAGCAAAAGGCTCTGTTCGTTGTGGGATGATTGCTTCAGCTTCCCCAACCTCACCGTGAAGGTGAAACGACATTATTCTATAGAGGTTCGCTATCAAGATGAAATGGGGGAGAAGAAGACGCTACAAGCCAGCGGGGCACTTTCGGAACTATTGCAACACGAGATTGATCATCTGAACGGCGTTCTGGCAATTGATCGGGCGATCAACTCGACGCACATCATTCTTCGGTCCGAGTTCGAACTCCACAGAGATTTCTCACCACAAAGGCACAAAGGAACACGAAGTCTCACAAAGAATAAGTGACCAACCTTTGTGGAACTTTGTGTCACTTCGTGACTTCGTGTTGAAAAACCATGTAACGCTAATCATCAGCCTCTGCTCTTCCCCAATTCGTCTTCACACAATACCCGAAAATCTTATCCGAGTAGTTCTTGAAAAGAGGGAACTCGATTCCGCTTCCCTCCAGCAGCTTGTCTGCATTTGACGAATCGAACAGACGGTTGACGGTGACGTAGGGAAGCAGCGTGTCGAGCTGCGACATGAGTGCATCTTCGCGTCCCCGCATTGCCGAGCGGCGCTTTTCGTATTCTTCTTTTGAGATGAATTCCATTGTGCGTGGATGTTTCAGCGGTGTATGCTTGTCGAAGTACTTCACGGCGGCAACAACCACTTCGTCGAGTCGGGCGGCACGGTTGGGTCCGGCGGTTATGTGGAACACCTTGCCAACGGATTCTTCTTTTGTGAGAATGTGAACCATCGCATCGTCCACCCAATCAATTGGCACCAAATCCATCAGTGTGTCGGGCGTGCCGGGGACGTACGTGAGCAAGCCCTTCTGCACGAGGCGGAGAGGGATGTAGATAACGTTGAACGAGCTGGTTTTGCCCGTACGCGAATCGCCGATGATAATGCTGGGACGGAAGACTGTACAAGGGATTTTGTCGAAGTTGTTCCGCACGATCCGCTCGGATTCGTTCTTCGACTGCTCGTACGTGTTGAAGAACTTCTGCCCCATCTCCAATTCGTCTTCGTAAATGTGACCGCCCCGCTGCCCGGACACCGACGAGCTGCCGATGTACACGAAGCGTTCAAGCCTTCCGCGTTCAGCGGCCATGTGGGCGATGGAAAGAAGCCGCTTCGTCCCGCCGCAATTCAGTGCCCGCGCTTCGTCAATCGGATGATCGAAGCGAATCGTGGCGGCGCCGTGCACAATGTGCGTCGCTTCCTTGACGATGCGCTCAATCTGCGCCGGGTTCAGGCCGCAATGATCAAGCCCCACATCACCCAATATCCCTTCAATGCGTTCCGGCGCATCGGGGATAGTGAACTCATCGGCAATCTGCCGGGCAATGTTCTGCGTACGCTCGTTCGCTTCGCCTTCGTCTTCTCCCCGCACAAGCAGTGTGATAGTTGAGTCCGGGAATTTGCTCAGCAGCCGCGGAATCAAATTCTTGCCGACCAATCCCGTGCCGCCGGTGATGAAGAAATGTTTGGACATGTCCGTTTCAGATATTGAACTGGTAATACAAGATACAAAAAACACTGCTCTGTGAAAAAAGCAATCAAGTCGTCTGTTGGTTCGCGTTTCTGTTGAAACCTGCAACAGTGTCAGTTGACCGAGAGGATTTGATCGTTATCGCTTTTCTTTGCGATTATTCTTGACTTCTTGCTGCGATGATGTTATATTGCGGCCAGTCGAAGATGTTCCAAGCTTGCTCACTTTGGTTTAGTTGTTCTTTGACTTGGATGAGAATGTGGGGTGGTGTGGCGATAGGGTTGTAGCTTCACCTTGGAAAGATGTCTCATCTCTTTTTGCCAAATAGATTGGCGGAAGCATCTCCCGCCAGACGGATTGGCGGGCAGGCATCTCATCTCATCTCATCTCATCTCATCTCATCTCATCTCATCTCATAATAGAGACTTTTATCTCTTAAGTGGAGGAGACTATGAAGACCTATCTTCTGATTCCGACTTGCCTCGTACTTGCGTTCAGTTGCAAAAAAGACCCGCCCGTGGTGCCACCGCCACCGCAACAGGCAACAATAACACTCAAATCTGAAGACGCCAGTTGCACGGAAACCTGGTTGGCGGCAAGCACAACTGAAGTACCCGCCACAGTCCGCCTCGTATTGCTTGGCCCGACTCCACAAACTAAACAGACCCTCCGACTGATTTCTCCCGACTCTCTGCTCATTGACGAAGGCCTTCTCCCCAACCGCACCTACACCTACCAACTGCAAAAGCTCGGCAGTGACTCAAGCGTGCTTGAGACAAGCGCAGCCGTGCAACTGACGACAATGGACACAACGAGTCACAACTTCACATGGCAGGTAGATACGTTGGGAGATGGTGGCAGCAGCGTGCTGTACGACGTAGCGATCATCAACGATACGTTGGTGTATGCAGTAGGGGAAATCTGGAAACGGGATTCTTCGGGTAACTGGGTTAATCCTCCGTTTAACATCGCGCGGTGGAACGGTCAGCGATGGGAGTTAATGCGGCGGTTTTTTGATTGCCGTTTGTATTATCCCAATTGCGGCCCGGAGTTCTTCCTCTTCACTCCGATACGGGCGATCTTCGCATTTGGCCCTGACGATATATGGGTTGCAGCAGGCACAGCACAGCATTTTGACGGAGCCAACTGGACAGAGCATGCCGGCGTACAGGGTGTGGGGAGTGCAAACAAGATTTGGGGAAGCAATTCGGATGACCTCTGGTTTGTTGGCAACAACGGGTTCATTGTACACAAATCAGGTACGACATGGCGCCAATTGGAGAGCGGGACGAGGGTATCGCTCAATGATGTGTGGGGTAAAAACAATCGATGGACAGGAGAAAACCAGATACTGGTAGCTGCATCGAACAAGTACGAAGGAGGTGAAAAGAAACTTCTGCGAATCAATCAGCATTGGGTTCTCGATTCTCTCGCATGGCCTATGCAAACTAGAAGAATCCACTCAGTTTGGTTCGACATGAATTCACGAGTTTACACTTCGGGCGGAGGCGTTTTCGCCATTCAACGGGGGAACTCTTGGGCGGAGCAACAATTGCCGCTGATTTACACGAACAGCATACGTGGGACAGCAGCCAATGATATCTTTGTGGTCGGAGACTTCAGGTTTGCCGGGCACTTCAATGGAGTACGTTGGCACGTGTATCCCGAAATCTGGTTAGGCTCGGGGCTTTACCATTCAGTTGCGGCAAAAGGGACCATGATCGTTGCTGTAGGGTGGTTAGGGAGTCGCGGAATAGCTCTTATTGGTCGAAGATGAACAAGAACAAGACGTGAAAGGAGGGTAAACATCAAGGGCATAGAAGAATCAGAACAAACTGCCCCAATGCTGTGAACATCGGGGCAGGTACCACGCAGAACAAAGCCGCAGGTTGATTTAGAGAAGGGGTAGTTTGCCTTCTCTGGCGTCTCTGTCTGCATTCACAAGATAAGTAGAGTCAACTGATTTTGCAATCAACACAAAAGGAGATGAATCATGAAACGCATGATAGGCTTATTTGTCTTACTCAGCGGGATTGCTCTCCTGCAGTCCCCAATGCCGGCTCAGACCCAAGTCGGGCCTTTGGATTTTGACATCGGCAAGAGCGCTGAGTACTGGCCCAGTGGTTACTTCTATTGGGGTGGTAGCGGACAAACCTCGTATCCGGTCGGTCGGTTCCTAAGTGGCCAAACCATTCACACCGACAGGGTCTTCTTTCAATGGAACTTTTCAGGAGCACAAATCCCGGAAGACGCCACAGTTGCCTCGGCACGCCTTCAAGTCACGGCCTCAGGGGAGTCAGGCCAAAGTCCACCGGAGTTCAACTTTTGGATATCTACAAACGATTACGACCTCTCGACTCCACCGTCAGCGCAAACACTCTACCTGTCGGCGAACAGCAGTATCGTTGCATCCAACCAGCAGACTTCGAATTTCACGTATACAGCTGATTTCGGACAATCGTCCGATTTCGTGTCTGCGTTGCAGGCATCTCTATCGGCGGAACGCTTCGTAATCGGCATTGTAAGTTCGACTGAAGGGAGTGGTGTAGGATATTCGTATAGAGTTCCCGGCCTTGGCTCCCCCTTTGTGCCTGTGAAGCTCACGATTTGGATCGCGCCGCAAGAAGTAACGGCAGACCAAGTATTCGAGGACGACGAGCGTATCCAAGCTAGTAAAATTGGTCACTGGGAAGAAAACGCTTTTGCGGAATATGTCGTACCTGAATACTTTGAGTTCGAATTGAACACAACGCAAACCTTCAGAGCCGATACTACTGTCTGGCCCAACGAAACGACGAATTACGATGAAAAGTACCATACCTGGAATGCTTCCGACGATGTCGTTAACCATCGAGATTTTCTGATTCAACCGGGACTCTCGATAGTGAAATCACAATTCAGGAGAGTGAACAACGCGACAATCCAAGCCCAGCTTCTTGATGGTGGTAATCCTGGTGGCACTATAGACTTTAAGGACCCTTGGCTGATTGATACTGCCGACGCGAAAGGTCCCAAAAACCGCAGCATGAACCCAAGATGGCGAACGCAATCATCTCCTTTCAGCAATACTACTTCCAACACTTGGTACAAAGGCGTGTTCTTGAACCAATCCTTTGGCGGTACTTCACCCTACTACTCCGTCGGCGCGCCGTTTGAGAACACAATTAACAGCCATTTGGCATACTTCCAGAATTGGTCGGGCAGTAGTGTGACGCATCATGACCCATCTCAACAACAAACCCCCGTTGTTTTCATCGCATCCGGCGCAACTTCTGTGGCACAGTACAAAGGCAAGCTTCTCTCCTCCGTTAGCAACCCTACCGGCAGCAACAGCCAGCGGGTTGTCGCAGGGATTCCGTATGGAACCCACGGAGAGGAGTTGTATGCCCTTGCCTATCCCAGCGCGGGCGAACTTTGGTGGAATGTTTCGTTCGACAACGGATCGACCTGGTGGAATGAAAAACGGTTCACTAATAGTGGGGGTACGGCAAGTGCGCCATCAATTGCCCTTTGGACCGAGTGCGTCACAAGCAGTCCTTTAAATGATCCGTGCGATACAGACTTGTATGCCGTGTACCGGAAGCAGTCCGGCGGCAATTACCAAATCATGTTTACCATACCGCCGTTTCCGGAGGCCGGAATCTCGTCCTCAGTTCAACTCAACTCGACGTCAATCAGCACCAATATTGACACGAGACCCGTCATCACACGCGTCGATTATTTCGGCGGTCCGTGGCTGTACGCGTTTTGGGAAGGTACGGGAGGTTTATGGATGAATTTCGCGTATCCGGAGAATGGCGACTGGGAATGGGCTGGTGAAGACTTGCGATACTCCGGTTATTTGAGCCCGAGCGTTTCCGGGGTCAGCGATGTGAATTTCTTCCTGACGTATGACAATAGGGATGATGTGAAGATCATCGACTACGTTGGCGCGGTTGATGAAGTCGTACCGGCGAGTGTTGCTCCGCTCTCACGCTCCTCGCAGGTAAGCGCCAACACGTCGAACAGTCCCGGGGAAGCTCATGTTGTGTGGGAAGCATCGAACCCGCAGCAAGAGGAGCAACAACGAGTTATGTACCAACGCTGGTATGATGATAATTGGGACGAAGCTCATGAATTCGCCAGCTATTCCCCTGCTGTCGATTTCTCACGTCCCACGGTCAGCAGTTTGTCCTCCGGAAAGGTGGTTTGCGCATGGGATAACGGGTCGAGCACATACAAGGCTGAGAACGAGGGCGAGGAATGGATGGTAACCGAAGTATACGAGTCGTTGATCCATCCGAACCTTGTTATTGCCGGGTCTAACGATCCGCTTGCCTCGACGCGGATTGCCGGAACAGCACCTTCTGGGCCGCCACACGAACTGGTATTTGGCACAGAGACAGACAATACCGACAAGAGCACATTAAGTTCCGTCGTTCCCACACAGTACGGCAGGCGGGCTGTTGTTGCCCGGCGGCCTTACCATGAGAAAAAATCGTTGCGCGAACGGACAGTGGCAGAACGGCTGGATCCTGCAGAAGCCGACACATCGGCATACTTCTTTGTAGAGGTATCCGCGATAGATCTGAAACTCTCAAACGGAACAATTGTGCCACTCGAGTTCACAAACGAAACGAGTCCGGCACCAAACGAGAACTCAGTGTGGAGCAGACTTTCAACATCGCCTCTTACCCTGCCAGCTAATGTTGATAGTGTATTCGTTGAGGGGGTCGCAGTCATGCACGGCTTTTCCAATCTTGTGAATCGTGAAATCGGCCTCTCATTTGATGTGATCGATGCCGACAACGGTACGCTGATCAAGCGTGTCAACAGGGAAAGGATCTATCAGTCAAACGGGAAAGGGAATCTCTCTTTGCGTGACCGGCTTGAAGGTCTGCACGGCCGACGGGTGTTCCTGAAACCAACGGTGCGAGGTTTTGCAGGAAACAGCCGCAATCTCGTTACAACTGTTGTGCATGTGCATACTGTTCTTGACGAGCTCTCGCGAAACCAGAACCTTTTGACCAAGCAAGATCACAGCCGAAAGTCAGAGATCCCAACCACTTTTGCAGTTCATGCGAACTATCCCAATCCCTTCAATCCATCGACGACAATCAAATTTGAGTTGCCGGAAAACAGCAGCGTGAGTTTGGTGGTGTACGATGTTCTTGGAAGAGAAGTGGCACAGTTGGTCAGTGGTTCTCGTGAAGCCGGTTATCACTCAGCAACGTGGGATGCCTCGAACATGTCCAGTGGCGTCTACTTCGCTCGGTTCACGGCGACCGATGCGAACGGAAGTATTCGGCTGAACAAAGTCAACAAATTGCTACTGACGAAGTGAACATTTGCTGAACACAAAAGCCCTGCACAGCAGGGCTTTCTAATCTGTCAATAGGCGAACGGATGTAGTTACTTTACACCTTCATCGCAGGCCTCTCAACGGGGAATCCGCTTTTCAGCCAGGCAACAGTCCCGCCCGTGAGGTTCTTCACGTTCGTGTAGCCGAGTTGCTGCAGCAAATGCGCGGCTTCCATTGAGCGACTGCCGGTTGCGCAAATGCTCACAATCTCTGTTGACTTATCCTGCGGTAGCTCGGCAGTACGATGTTTCAACTCCCGCACGGAGATATTCTGCACGCCCTCGATTGCTCCCATCGACATCAATTCAAATGGTTCACGGACATCGAGCAGATGGAGGTTGTTCTTCTCATTCATCAACTTCATCAGCTCCTGGGGCGTTATGTTTTTGAATGAATCCGTTGGCTGCGGAACACGCTGCACGCCGCATTGCAGCGTCATCTTGCCGCCTGTTGCAGAAGCTTCCGCAAGAGGGGGGAAGAAATCTTCAACGAATTGCATGTACTCCGCTTTTGTGCGGCGTTCGAGGAAAGGATTTGTACGCTTTTCATCTCCGAGCAATGCGTACACATTCTCCTCATAGTCGTGCCCGGGATACATTTTTGTCGAGTCGGGGAGGGGAAGAATTTTGTTCATCAGGCTGTCGTATTGTTCCTCCATATTGCCGCCGGGCAAATCGCTTCGCCCCGCCTGGCCGATAAGCAACAAATCGCCCGTGAAAATACTGTCGCCGACGTGCATCGTAATGTGATTATCCGTATGTCCCGGCGTAAACAGGACTTTGATACTCATTGTTCCCGACGTGATCACATCGCCATCATTCACATACATATCAATCGGAATCTTGGCGTTCGCCCTGAGAATATCGCCGATGCCGAATTTGTCTCCCTGATCAATCACCTTCCACTTGTTTTTCGTATTCTCGTGCATCACGATTTTTGCGCCGAACAGTTTCTGCAATTCGCCGGCTCCCGTGACGTGATCGGCATGTGTGTGCGTGTCGAAGATATGCGTCAGCGTCACGTGCGCGTTCCGGATCATTGCAGAAATCGTCTCAACATCTTCAATGTTGGGATCTATGAGAACGGCATTCTTCCCCGTCTCATCAATCAGCAGATACGAGAGTGTTCCCGTTCCGTCCATTGAGCGGATCTGTTCAACCTTCATAGTCGGTGCCTCGAAGAGATGTGATAGCTGTGAAAGAACTGTTTCATTGCATAGAGTATAAAAAAAGAACGCATGTC
Organism: Bacteroidota bacterium; assembly: GCA_019637975.1. Taxonomy (NCBI): domain Bacteria; kingdom Pseudomonadati; phylum Bacteroidota; species Bacteroidota bacterium. Next base: position 39,863 of record JAHBUR010000007.1, read on the forward strand.
GTTCAAGGGAAGAGTTCCGCGAGAACTGAAAAAATCGTACGGGCACAATCCGATTTTGCTTGCATCTCTTCGTGAAAGACATATTATAGTATCAGGGTTTCAAATCCACATTCAAGTGAAATGGCAAGAGTATTCCGACATACCGTTGTTCTGTGTGTAGCCGCGCTGTACTTTGTGGCAGCTACCGCTACGGCGGCGTTCTTGACCGGTTTGGTCAATGATGCACCGGTACATCAGGTTGTTGGCAAGAGCCAGAATCAGTGCGGGAATGTGTCGGGGGCGCTGCTTGTCCAAGTGGCGAAAATCCCGGTTTCAAAGCAAGTTTCGCTTCCTCCGGGAATTCTGGTTGCTGCAGGCTCGGCTGCCGGAGTTCCTGTGGTGTTGCAGCAGTACGCCCGCGAATCGTCAATACTCTTCTCGCCGGTTGATCTCTCGCCAAAATCAAGCCGGGCACCTCCCGCTCATCTGATCTGATCAGATGTCTGTGGCCGCGGTCCGCGGCATGCAGACAAATTGATTCTACCAATCGTTCCTTGTAGTTGTTTACAAGCAGTCAGTTGGCAATACTTGCCGGCTCGACTGTTGATCATTCTTTTCAAGAAGAGAGGGAGGAAGAAATGACAGAAGCATTGCTTGATATGCGCGTGCCTGCTGCAAGCCATATCGACAGGTTGTTCCGGTATTTCGAGAACACCTACAGGATTGACTCGCATGTACAAGAGAAACTCCGGGAATCGCCGCGCGTGGAGGCGCTCGACAGGATCATGGCGTTCCGCGCAGACCCGTGGTACGGTGAACTGCGGGCCGCGCTCGACAGAATTGAGAGGGGATGTTACGGCATGTGTACTGTGTGCAGAATGTCCATTTGTACGGAGAAACTGCGCCGCTCGCCGACGGCCCGGATTTGTGATGCGTGTGCAGGGAAATACGGGCTCGAAGCTTTTGATGTATGAATAACAAATCGAGGAGGGACGAACGATGCGCTACACAACTTCCATTCAATGCAAACGATGCGGCTCCGCCATGATCGTGATGAAGCGAAGGGGAAGCAGCGGCGAGCAATACATATGTCCGCAATGCGCGGGACATCAACGCTGCCCGCAATCACGCGGCAGGGAGGAGCCGTTGACGGAATATCATGCTACCTATAACAGAACACACTATGGCAGAGATCATACTGCCTGAAAGGAGGCACAATACCATGAGAGCAACAACAAGACAGCAGATGAAATCGGCCCTGCAGAATTTTCCCGTCCGCAAGCGCAGAGCTGCGACGCCCGCCTCAGGTTATACAAAGGCCGAGCTGGAAGAATTCAAGCTTGCGATGGAAGAAATGGCTTCGCAGATCCGGCAGGATATCAGGGCGTACAATCGCATTCTTGACACCAATACGCAGAGCAGAGAGGAACAGAGTCAGGCGGCGTATTTCCTCAATCGCCAGACTGAACTGCTGCGTCATATTGAATCGGCGATGACGCGCATCCGGATGGGTGTGTTCGGCACGTGTGTCGGATGCGGCGAGAAGATCGAAAAGGAACGATTGCTTGCGGTTCCCCACACTCAACTGTGTGTCGATTGCAAGAATCGCGGCAGGTCAGCACGAAGAATTACCGCAATGAGTACTGCCCAGTAATTGAAGTCCAAGCCGGCCGGCGGGTGAAACGCCCGAAGGTGAGATCGCGCGGCGCTTGGTGTCCCCGCCGGCTGCACCATTATTCCACCCTCTTGATCACAACAAGAGTCCTGTCATCATTGTACTTGCCTTTTGCGCTGAAGCGTGCTACATCGTCGAGGAGGCCAAGGGCGATTTCCTTTGCTGTTTTCCTTCTCAACGAGGCGAGGCGCCTCATGAGCCTCTTCTCGGAATACTCCTTTCGTAACGGACTCATCGCTTCGGTGACGCCGTCAGTTGAAAGGAGGAGAGTATCGTCTTTTCCAATCAGCACGCTTTCACGCCGGAATTTCTGATCGGCGAACGGCCCGACGATCGTTCCTGTGGGATTGAGAACCTCAACGTTGCCCGATTTGCCGCGGCACAACAGGGGACGCGTGTGACCCGCATTGACGTACACACAAAGTCCCTGTGAGTCGTCAGTTAGTTCGGCAAGAACGAGCGTGAGGAAGCTCTCGTCGGGGAATGCCTGATGAACAAGCGTATTCAGATTCCGGACGAGTGTGCTGACTTTGATGTTATGCATCGCCCCCATCCGCAAGGCGCCGGACGCATACAGTGCCTGAACAGCCGCGGGGATTCCCTTCGTGGCGGCATCGCCGATAACAATATCAACCCGATCCTTTTCGGGACTGATCACGTAGTCGAAGAAATCACCGCCGACGCTTCTGTCGGGCAGCGATACGCCGTAGATGTCATAATGGTGGAAATGCAATTCCGGTTCGGGAAGAATGCTCTGCTGAATCATCCGCGCTTTCTCCAGCTCTTTTTCGAGCGTGGTGGATTTCAGCTCGTGCCGGCGGCTGCGCAACATTCTGCTCACCGTCATGCTGATGATGTCGAGTGCGGGTGCCTCCTCCTCGTGTGTGAGATTGGTGTTGAAGGTGAGGATGTACTCGTACAATCGCATTCCTTCTGCATGCACTTTCTCGCCGACACCTGTCGCCGAGTATGTGAGTATGCCGCGACGGCGCAGGTAGTCGTTCGTTTCGTCGGAGACGATTGTTCTTTCCTCGGCGAGCTTCAGGAATGGGGGATACTCGGCAACTGTCAATACGAAGCCTTTTCGAATCCGCTTCAACGAACCGAGCTGCGAAACGAGGCGGTATGCAGCGGACGAAGATTCCAATCTCCAGAGCCGCCCTCCGAGAATATCGATGCCTTTGTGTTTGATGATCTGATGAAGAACGTGCGTGAGAAACTGTTCGGGATGTTCGAACTTCTCCGTGTCAAAACTCTCGATCGTCTTTTGAAGCTGGCGATGGTCCATTCTTTACCGTTCAGGACGTGATGTAAAAAGGAAAGTCTCCGTATCAAGGTAGGAAAAATACGGAAGCCGGGCAAAGCATGCCGGCCACTGTGATTTCTTGCTTTCCCTTTCCCTTTCCCGTAACTTTGTTCCAACAACAAAGGACATCGGATATGGCATTCTGGCTTCTCAAGACCGAACCGTCAACATACTCCTACGCTGATTTGGAGAGGGATGTGAAGACGACGTGGGACGGTGTGAGCAACAATCTTGCATTGAAGCATATTCGTTCGATGAAAAAAGGCGATCTTGCCTTCATCTATCATTCGGGTGGCGAAAAGGCTGTTGTTGGAATTGCCGAGATCGTTTCGAATCCGTACCCCGATCCGAAGCAACAGGACGGGAAGCTTGCAGTTGTTGACCTCAAACCGAAAGGGAAGTTGAACACTCCTGTCACGCTTGCCGCAGTGAAAGCGCGGAAGGAGTTCGCACAATTCGAGCTTGTGCGCATGTCACGGCTCTCCGTCATGCCCGTTCCTGCCGCGTTGTGGAAAAGCCTTCTCACAATGTCGAAATAACATTTCGATGGAAATTGTTTACGGCATTCTGAAGATTGCCTCTGTGTTCGCGCTGGTGTTCCTCAACGGCTTTTTCGTTGCCGCCGAGTTTGCCATTGTCAAAGTTCGCATGACCCAAATTGAACCTCTCATCAAGAGTGGTTTGAAGCGGGCCAGGCTTGCCCAGCAAGTTATTACGCATCTTGACGCATATCTCTCCGCGACGCAACTCGGCATTACACTGACAAGCCTCGGACTCGGGTGGCTCGGCGAACCGTTCGTTGCCCACATGCTTCAGCCGTTGTTTGTGCTCGCCGGCATCACGAACCCGACAGCGGTCGCGGCGGTGTCCTTCGGCGTTGCGTTTAGCATCATCACGTTCCTCCATATCGTTCTCGGCGAGTTGGCGCCGAAATCGCTCGCTATTCAGCGGGCGCAGAAGGTAACATTGGGAGTTGCCGCGCCGCTTCACCTGTTCTTTGTCGTTTTCAAACCGGCAATCTGGCTTCTTAACGGAACCGCAAACTACTTTCTGCGGGCAGTCGGCATCGAGCCCGTCGGCGAAAGCGATTTGGCGCATTCGGAAGAAGAGTTGCGCATTCTGCTCAGTCAAGGGAAGACGATTTCAACGACAAGCCGGAGCATTCTTCTTCGCGCAATGGAACTGCGTGACCGGACGGTCCGTGAGGTGATGGTACCCCGAACGCAAATCGTCTATCTCTCAACAGACAAATCGCCCGACGAGAGCTTGAAGATCGCCCTCGAAAGTCAATTCACACGCTACCCGCTGTGTGAGAACGACCTTGATAATGTTCTGGGGATGATCCACCTGAAAGATCTGTTCAGGATGAAGGCACAGCAGGTCGGGCCTTCCGTACCCGGCGGGCGCGGGGCGCAACTGTTGAGTATCAAGCGTGAGCTGTTGTTCGTTCCCGAAACCACTCCGCTCGAAAAAATGCTGAATACCTTCCTGACAAAAAGAGTGTTGATGGCAATCGTCGTGGATGAGTACGGCGGCACAGCGGGATTGATTACGCTGGAGAATGTGTTAGAAGAACTTGTCGGAGAAATCCGTGACGAGTTCGACGTTGAGCCGCTGATGGTGCAAAAAGTGAACGAAGGAGAATATACAATCGACGGCACGATGCCGCTTCATGATTTTGCACGCATGTTCGAAGTCGTGCCCGATACCAAGGATGTCGTGACGGTGAGCGGATATGTCGTTCATCTGCTCGGCCGTGTTCCCGAAAAGGGGGCAACACTGCGGATCGATCAGTGGAACGGAACTATCGAGAGCGTTGACAAGAAGAAAGTTAAGCAACTCCGCATTCGCAAAGCGTAGACCCCGCAAACTCTATGAACTCTACAAACTCTACAAACTCTACGAACTCTACGAACTCGGAACTCTTTCGGGTCACACTCTTCTTCCTTCTCACCTTTCTCGTCGTTCCCCCACTTGCCGCGCAATACTACGAGCGCTCACCGGCGGGAAGTTCAAATCGCTTTGTGCATTTAGGCTACCTGCAGCGAACGTTCGAGCCACGTTACTCGAATACATCGCCCGATTCCCTCATCATCAACTACCGCCGAGTCATGCCGACAATCGGATTCCGGGAGGGGATGGTTGACGTGACGTTCGGCTATACGCGCTTCACACTTCGCGGGGTTGATAAAACGGCAGTGCACGCCGCCATAACAGTCGGCAATGAATTCCCCCTGACCTTCTCGCCGACGCACGGAGTGTTTCTCCCCCTCATGATCTCAACAGATTACACACGCAGCGACAACACCGGCACCGACAAGGAGAATTTCAACATCGGCAGTTTAGGTATCGGGGCGGGATTGAAGTACAGGTTCCGTCAGCCGCGGTTTGAGTTCTCCATTCACGCAACCGAAGCGGTACACTGGAGCTTTGAAGGCTTCAACACCGGAACGGGATTCTCAGCCGCGACAACCGGTGAAGTATTGTTTGTGTTCCGCAATGCCGTTCTGTTCGAGGGCATCACACTCGGCTATCGTTTTCGCTATCAAACGTGGAACATGAACAACGCGGCATTCGACTACAAGGCGCTATCCCACGGTGCATTTCTGGGCGTGATGTTTTGAGTACTATCTCCTGCTGATTCCGCGGCTGTGGGGGAACCCATCCTCTTGCTTCTTGTTACCAATTACTATCAGCTCAGAAACAACTCAGAGTTGAAGAATCACTTTTTCGTTTCTTCCCATAGCTCTTTTGGCTTGCTCATGTCCCTCAGCCCCCTCTCCACATCCCGCCCCGTTACCGTGCCGTTCGTTTTCTCCACGTCCCCGCCGAAGTATTGACATTCTCCGCCCGGATGCGTTTCTTGTCGGCATCCTGATTCCCTTCTCTTCATTTGGTTGAGGGCCTATGCCGCGACGACGAACACTCCTTCTGTGGACTTTCAGCATTCCCCTGATTGGACTCATTGCGTATCTCGCCACACGATCAGCAGATACATCTCCTCCCGAACGCGCCAACGCGGTGAGTGAAGTTGATGGCGATGTCCGGTTTCCCGTCACGGTTGCTGTAGCGGAGCGGGGAGTGCTTGCAAAGAGCATTGGCGCCAATGGCATACTGCGCGCACGGCGCGAGGTGGAATTGCTTGCGCGTGTTGGCGGTGATGTTGTTGGCGTGTATGCACAGAACGGCAAGCACGTCGGCAAAGGTGATCTGTTAGTGAAGTTGGATGATCGCGAGTCCCGTCTTGCGTATGAGAAGGCCTCGACAGCGCTGCTTGCCGCGCAGATTGAGTACCGGGCACTCAGCACGTCCGAGTTTCTTGCCGGACCCGATTCGGCGCGTGTGCAGGAGGAGCTTACCCGCGTGCGTCAGCGGCTTGCGGATGCGGAGAGCGCCTACCGGACAAAGAAGATAGACGAGGCTGCACTGGCGCGAGCACGGCGCGAATACGAAGCCGCGAACGCCTATCTGCTCGTTGACCGCGGCGACATTATTGCCAACAAAAGCGGACTCGCGGCGACGCAGGAAGCCTACACCCGCGCAAAGTTGGATTTGGAGGCAACCGAACTCCGTGCCCCGTTTGCAGGTTACGTCGGCAATCTCGACCTCACCGTTGGCAAGCGCGTACAGGCGGGGACAGCAATCTGCAATGTCGTTGACCTCTCGACTCTGCTTGTGGATGTTGATGTGATTGAGAGCGAAGCGCCGCGTGTGCAGCCGGGACAACGCGCCGAGCTGACCGTTGCCGCGCTGCCGGGCAAAACCTTCACGGGCAAAGTCATAACCCGCAACCCGATGATTGATCCCAAAACCAAAACTCTTAAAGTAACGATTGAACTGACCAACCTTCCCACCTCCAACTCGCTGATGCCGGGGATGTACGCAACAGTGAGAATCCAAACCGAAATCTTTGCCAGCCGACTGCTTGTACCGAAGGCTGCGCTGCTTGTGCGCGACCAGCGCACGCTCGTGTTTGTGGCACAGCAAGGACTTGCCAAGTGGCACTACGTTGATGTTGAAGATGAGAATGAACGCTACATTGCCATCCGCTCAGGTATCGAGACGGGCGACACGGTGATTGTGGACGGACACTACACACTGGCGCATGATGCAAGGATACGCGTAACAAAATAGACCTTGAAACATTAAGTCCCCTCTGCGGGAGGGTATGTGCGCGAGGGAGAGGGGTGTCCGAACGCAGTGAGGACGGGGTGTGAAAAAGACAACGACTCCGATAACCACGGTCGACATATTTCAAACACTTTTCTTGTCCCTAACTTGGAGGTATATCCCATGTCAATAGACACCTCACTACTCAAAACCTGGATACGCGAAAACCCGGAGAAGGCGTGCAGCGCAAAGGTTGTGGCGGCACATCATGGGTTGCTCATTGATTCCGCGCGAAAGGAATTTCATCGAAAGGAGAGGATGACACTCGGGCAATTTGTTTCCGATGTGCGACTGGAGTTTGTACAGCAGCAGCTTCAGACAACAGAGAAGGCCTGTTTTGAGATTGCGAGTGAACTTCGATTGCGAGATGATGTTCTTGCTCGCTGGTTTAAGCAACGGACCGGTATGACGATGGAAGAATTCCGACGCAAGAATGGGAAAACCCAAAGCCAACGGGGGGGGGTAAACCTAAGCGACGATAACGTCATGTCCGAAATTGCAAACCATTATTGCAAACCGAAATTGCAAAGAGAATTTGCTTGACGATCAGATAGGGAGACACTGTATTCATCTCCGAATTCACATTATCCACTTCTTCAAAAAACGTTGGAGGCATCATGAAAAGAGCATTGTATTCACTCTCGGTGGTGGTTGTGCTTGCTCTCGAGATTGTTTTCTTCACTCAGCAAGCGAAAGCGGCATGTGCCAGTGCAGATTGCGGTGGTGGAGCATCGGTGCAATGTTGTGGCTACACTTGCACGTCAGGTCCCAGTTCGTGTCAATGTGTAGGGCCAAACGGAGAACCTCAATCGTCTGGTGCTTGCGCCGGATCATGACCGCAACAAGTGTGACTCGTAATCTGTTCATCGTTGCATTGTGTCATTCGGTGGTGGTGCTTCCGCACTACGCACAGGAAGCACCACTGGATGTAACGCAGGAACTGCAACTTGTCCAAGAAATAGAAGCTCCGCCGAATGCACCCAACCACCTATGGGCATGGGTACAATCAATGGGTCTAGACGAGAGCGAAACAAGATTGGTGTTATTTGACAGTCGCATGACGCGCATCAGTGTCCTCGACCTACGTAACTTTGAGCTTTTAGCGACGTGGGGCAAACAGGGGAGAGGGCCGGGAGAGCTTGCAAACTATTCTGCTTGGGTGACCATGAAGAAAGGGAAAGTTGTGTTCTGCCAAGACTTCAAGGTTTCCTATTTTTCTGTAGACGGAAGATTCTTGGACAAGGATGTTCCCTTGCTGGGACGTGCCGGTTGGTACTCACTTTCCACGCATCAATCTGTAGGGGTCGATAGCAGTGGAAGTCTTTACTATCTTGCCGGTCAAAATGCGGCCAATTGGGAAATCCGTTGCAGAGCAATTGATGGGCATGACCGAGTCGTCTTTTCGCGAACCGCTGCACGCCTGTTTCAAATACCGGACAAGGGCGGTATCTCGTTTGGAACACATCCTGATGGGTCCTGTGTGGTTTCATTCGGTCACAAGCCACTCCTGATAAAGTTCGATACGCACGGAAACGTCGAATGGGTTCGCGAGTTCCTTAAGGATCTCTCTTCCGGAGTGGCAAACCAGATAATGGATCAATATGAAAAGATCATAAAGAAGAACTTGCCCTATCCGTGGTCGGCATTTTGGTTGGACAGCACTTACACGGTGCTTACGCTACCATTAGATTGGACAAAGGAACGTATCGGCAAACCTAGTATCCTATATTTCTTTTTTAACAGTAAGACAGGAAGGCTTATGAAAGTGTCCTATCCGAGTCAAAACGTGGTGGAGCGCCCAAGCAAGGGAGAAAACGATGTTGGGACACATACGCTGTACGCGCCATGGGCAGTAGCCCATTCGCGCGGATACCTCTACGCCTTTTGCTACAACAACTCACGTCTGGTGAAGTACAAGTTACTGTGGAGCGAACCCAAATAAAGTTCAAGGCATGAAACGCTTTTTGAAATCAGCCTGCTTCTTCTCTTGCTGGGGAATGGCATTTTCTTGTACATGACGTGGAGGAGTCAACGGACCCCATCTGTGCAGCCATCCGGTACGAGCGACATTCCTACATATGAAAAGGAACTTACTGCAACAGTGTTATCCTTAGCCAAACGTCCATTGACAATTGAGATCCTAGTTCGGAAGGATCACTGTGGCAGTTGCGTTGAGCAAGCCTTGATGTATTGCCTGATGCTCGCGGGTCGGGTTCCCATTGTCGTAGCGTATTATTCACCGTCGCCATCACAGCGAGAGGGTGAGAGATTTGCGCAACAGTTTGGTATTCCTGAGAGTTTGGTTGTTCGCCATCTGACAATTTCCCCAACAGATTCACTGCTGTGGTCCGGGAACGGACCTACGGCGGTAGTGAGAGATACGCAGAACGGGACTCGCTATTTGATACATGTCAGCACCTCATCAGATCGTGCTCGAACAGAGACGTTCTACAAAACGCTGCTTCATGCAATAAGCATTCGGAGTCCTCAACAATAGCAGTTGACCCCCGCGCTGTCGAGCAGCCACTTTTTACTTTGCATCCGCAATCCATCAAGTGATATTCACCCCCCTTTTTCGTTTCTTCCCGTATCATCCTTGGCTTGTTCATGTCCCTAAGTTCGCTCTCCACATCCCGCCCCGTTACCGTACTGATGTTCTACATCGGCGTGGTGATGCTTGGTGCGATTGCGTTCTTCCTGTCCTAGGTTTGCGTCTACCGCGAATACGGTATTGACAATCCGTTGTCTTTTCCGCAACTTGACGGCGTGAAACGTTCGCCTCCCAAACGCGTCGGCAATCCATGGTACAACGACGCACACTCATTCTTCTTGCCTCCGGTACCAACCTTCCCACCTCCAACTCGCTGATGCCCGGGATGTATGCAACAGTGAGAATCCAAACCGAAATCTTTGCCAACCGCCTGCTTGTGCCGAAGGCAGCGCTGCTTGTGCGCGACCAACGGACACTCGTATTCACAGCGCAGCAGGGCCTTGCCAAGTGGCACTATGTTGATGTCGAAGATGAGAACGAACGCTTCATTGCCATCCGCTCGGGCATCACACCGGGCGACACGGTGATTGTTGACGGGCACTACACATTAGCACATGATGCGAGGATACGCGTAACACCATAGTCTGAAATAATTCCCACGAGACGTGGACGAGAAGTCCCATCTTTTCAGGCGAGAGCGCCGAGATTGTTTCCGATACGAAACTGTTCATCAATGAATGCGAGTTTTCGTCCACGTCTCTAGCTGGAGGTATATCCCATGTCAATAGACACCTCACTACTCAAAACCTGGATACGCGAAAACCCGGAGAAGGCGCCGAGCGCGAAGATTGTGGCAGTTCATCACGGATTCCCGATTGATTCCGTCCGCAAGGAATTTCATCGAAAGGAAGGAATGACGCTCGGGCGATTCATCGCTGACACTCGATTGGAGTTTGTGCAGAAAGTGCTGCTTACGACAGAGAAGACCTGTTTCGAGATTGCGAGTGAACTTCAATTGCGTGAAGATGTTCTCGCCCGGTGGTACAAGCAACGGACCGGGATAACGATGGAGGGATTTCGGCGCAAGAATGGGACAACCCAAACCCAACGGGGGGGGGTAAACCCAAGCGACGATAACGTCATGTCCGAAATTGCAAACCATTATTGCAAACCGAAATTGCAAAGAGAATTTGCTTGACTTCGCTCTTCGAGGAGACTATCTTTAGCGCGCAAGCCATCAGTCAACAACCACATAGACTCTTCACAGGAGGCAAAGATGAAAAAGACCAATCGAATACTACTGCTCACCTTTCTGCTTGCAATGGCTGCGGAAGTGTTTTTCATTACCACCGCGCATAAGGTCGAGGCACAACCTGAAATGAACGGCCATATGCGAAACTGCGTTATTCTCGACTCTCTGTTTTATGCGTGCGCCAAACCCGGCAACGAATGTCTCTCCGGGGTTACTTGTGACGGTCAAGTTGGTGACTAAGAATGCACAAAACACTCCTTGCCCTTAAGTATTTATTTTGCCTCTGCTTGGCCTACGGATGTTCGCAAGAGGCGAAAACTCCGCATCCGCCACTTGAGAGGGGCGTAGAGGAGCGTATTAAGAGTGCGAACGGGTTTGAGGATCTTTTCGAAGTTGTATCAACTTTGGAATTATCAACGCCAGCCGGCATGGTGGTGGGGTTTGTTGACGTGATGGCTGAGGATTCTCACGGGCGACTGTACCTTCGAGATCGAACTGCGCGGCTTGTGTACCTGTTTGATGAGAACGGTAGGTTCGTGAAGCAAGTAGGAGGCCGCGGGAAAGGAGAAGGGGAGTATGAAAGCACGGGGGCTCTCCTCTTCGATGACGAAAGCAAAACACTCTACCACTATGACAACTCTCTGTTGAGAATGACAACATTCGATGAGGGGGGTGCTTTTCTGCGGTCATTCAGCACGAAATTGGATCTCGTCACGCACATCTACGTAGCACGTGGCTCGCTGAACCTCTTTCGTCCATCGACTTGGCTTGATCACACGATATACCTCGTTGACGCCAACGGAACAGTAGTTACGGCCTTTGGGGAAACGGGTCTGAAGAAGGAAGAGAAACGGGAGGCAGTCGGCGGAGCATGGGCTGCTCATGATGCCGGTTTTTTCTATGGGCTCGCGTGGGGTAACACCATCCACGACTATTCGTATTCGGGAGAACGAATCAACAGTTTCACCATTGACAATCCACTGCGAAAAGAAGTTGCCTATCTTCCTAACGGGACCGTTGACGTGCTCAGTTCGTGGCCGATTACGGGTGTGTTTGTTGTACGCAATCAACTTCTTATTACCCAGTTCACCATCTTTGGAAAGCCCGGCGAGCAAGCAAAGGCGATGCTCGACGTGTACGACCTGAGCGGTCACCTCATCAAAGGCGGGTTTGTTTCTGATCAATTACTCAGACGTGCGAACACGCGCGGCGATTTCCTCTCGATCACATATCCCCCTCTCTCCCCGCAAGACCAGCTGAAAAATCCAACCATTGTCAGAAGAAAATTCAAACTGCTGTGAGTGGGAGAGTGTTCTGTATGCTTCTCGTAGCACTTCCCACGGTGGGAGGCTTTCTCTTGTTTGTTATTCTTCTGCAGGATCGCTCTGCGCACAGGGCAACTATTGCACAGTATGCTTCGGAACGGGAATCCCGCGTGTACAGGTATGGTCAATTGGGGCTCCTCATTCCGGACACGTTGGGCAAGAGCGTCAGCGGTGACATTATCGATCGCACATTTTTCTCTCAAAGGAGGGCGACACTCATTGCCTTTGTCAGTGAATACGCATGCAAGCCATGTGTTGAACATGAAATTGCTTGGTGGGATTCACTCCGTGTGAGGTACGGTAACAGGTTCGGTATTGTTGTCGTGGCGGACTACCCCGAACGTGTAAGGATACTGCGACTTGCGAAGGAATACAAACTTGACTATCCGATTGTTCACCAGCAAATCGAGTTTGCCTTTGAGCACTTTGGTGTGACTGTTACACCGCGGACATTCTTGGTCAGTGATCGGGGCAGAGTCCTTCTGCAGCATTGGACCCGTCCGGACGATCTTGCCGATATAGACTCATTCTATGCAATTGTGGAATCATATCTGATGTAAGTCCCGGCCTATCAAGATTCTATTCAAGCCATCGGAAAGGGGGCAGACTTTCTTGCCGAGCTTCACCACAGCGTCCTCTCCTCCCACCGTGAGCGAGGGGCAAGACGCATGAGTGACATTCACCCCCCTTTTTCGTTTCTTCCCGTAGTGCTCTTGACTGGCTCATGTCCCTAAGCTCCCTCTCCATATCCCGCCCCGTTACCGTGCTGATGTTCTACATCGGCGTGGTGATGCTTGGCGTTATTGCGTTCTTCAATCTCAGCGTTGATTTTCTTCCCCCCATCAAAATTCCGAAGCTCACCGTCCAGACGTCGTATCCCAACACGTCGCCGGAAGAAGTGGAGCGGCGGGTGACGCAACCGGTGGAGGCGGCGCTCGCAACAGTCGTCGGCGCAAAACGGATTTCCTCCATCTCACGCGATGCGCAATCCGTGGTAACGGTGGAATTCTATTGGGGCACGGATATGGACTTTGCCCTGCTGGAAGTCCGTGAGAAGTTGGATCAAATGCGTGGCATGCTGCCGCGCGAAGCAGGCCGCCCGACAATCCTCCGCATTAATCCCTCGACAGAACCGGTGATGACGATAGCGTTGTCTGCGGCTTCTTCCTCAGGCGACCTCACCACCGTGTCCGCCGGAGGGGGACGGGGCGAGGGCGGATACACTGGACGCAGCGGTCGTGACTGGAGTCCCGACCAACAGTCGGGTTTGATGGAACTGAAAGAGACGGCGCGGGCGCTGGTCAAGAAGAGAATAGAACAGATTGACGGCGTTGCGCAAGTGAGCGTGTTGGGCGGAGTGGAGCGGGAGATTCACGTTGTTACAGACGGACAGAAGTTGGAGGCGCTTGGCCTCTCGCTCGACCAGATGTCGCAAGCGCTCGCACAATCCAATGTGAGTCTCCCCGGCGGCTCAATCAAGAAGGGGCTATTCCGCTATCCGCTCAGAACCCTCGGCGAGTTCAAGTCGCCGGATGACATTCGTTCCGTTGTTGTGCATACGACGCCGTCGGGACGGCTCGTGCGTGTGTCCGACGTTGCTGTTGTGCGTGATACGATTAAGGAACGGACAGGAATCACGCGCTACAACGGCAGCGAGGTGATTGCCCTGCACATCCGCAAAGAATCAGGTACAAACACGATTGAAGTCTCAGGACGGATTCACGAAGTGCTGAATCAACTCCGCGGCGAGTATCCGTCACTGCACCTCAGCGTCATCGCCGATCAGGGGGAGTTCATTGGGCAATCCATCGCCGATGTACAGCAGGCGATTGCCATCGGGGCGGTGTTAGCGTTTGTTGTGCTCTTCCTCTTCCTGCGGCGTGCGCGCTATCCGCTCATCATCGGGGTCACGATCCCCGTCTCGCTACTCGCTACATGCATCGTGATGTACTTTCTCAACATCAATCTCAACATCATCTCACTCACCGGACTTGCGCTCGGCATCGGCATGTTGGGGGATAATGCGATTATTATGATCGAGAACGTGACACGCTTGCGCGAGAAGGGAATGCTGTTGCTGGACGCCGTGTTGGAAGGCTCGAAAGAAATCAATCTTGCTGTCACCGCCTCAACGCTCACGAACGTCGCGATCTTCCTCCCGATCATATTTGTCGAAGGCGTGGCATCGCAACTCTTCGTTGATATGGGAGTGACGATGTCCGTGTCGCTGCTTGTCTCGCTGTTCGTTGCCGTGACCCTCGTGCCGATGCTGCTTTCGCGTGAAAAGTCAGATACTACCAAACGCAGCAGCGGCGGGATGTTAGAACGTCTCGTCCTGTGGGTGAAGGAGACGAGTGAAGCGGCGTTGGACAAGTATCTCGTGTGGGCGCTTGCACATCGCGGGAGAGTGGTTGCGGCGACTGTCGCGCTGTTTGCGGCAGCAGTTACCGTTGCGTTCTTCATCCGCAGCGAACCTGCACCCGATATTGATCAGAGCCGGTTCACGATTCAGATGACGTTCCCGAAAGGCGCGACGCTCGAAGCTGTCTCGAACAGCGTGGCAGAGATGGAACGGCGGCTGCTTCATCTTGACGGCGTAGCGGGAGTGTATTCTGCCATGGGCATTACGGATGAGACGAGCATCTGGCGTGTTGAGGACGCGGCGCTTGAACGGGCGACGATGGAGGTACGGGTGAAGCAGGCGGCGTTGACGGCGCGTGTGTTGGAGGACGGGCGCAATGTGGTGGCCGCGCTGCAACAGGGCACATCGGGTGTGGAGTTTGCCATCCGCTCGCGCGGCACGACCTTCGAGCAAATCCTCCGCCCCGAAGTGAACGACCTGAGAATCCGTGTCACCGGCAAAGACCCCGCAGTTGTGGCGCAGATTGCCGGACGCTTCGCCCGGCAACTCCACTCCGTACAAGGAGTTACCGGTATCCGGACGTCACTGCAGCTCGGCACGCCGGAGTATAGAATTGAAATTGACCGAGACGAAGCGAAGCTGCACGGACTGAGTGTGCAAAGCATCGCGGCATTCATCAGGCAACAGGTGCAGGGCGCGGAGGCAACGGCGCTCAACGAGTTCGACAGGAAGGTGACGATCCGTGTCCGCAATACGCATGTAAACAACCTCGATGCAATGCTTGATGCGATGATTGGCGGCGCGCCGCTGCGCAACTTCGTGCGTTGGCAAGAAGCAACAAGTGAAGGCGAAATCTGGCGCGAGAACCAGCAGCGTGCGCAGGTGATTCTCGCTAATGTGCATGAGCGTTCATTGGGGAGTGTTGTTGATGAGCTTGAACGAAACGCCAAGGCATTTACAATGTCTGCCGGTTATGCCATCAGTATCGGCGGAGAGAATGAAGAGATACGCGAGTCGTTCCGCAGTCTGCTGATCATCATTCTGCTTTCCCTCTTTCTGGTGTACATGATTCTTGCGGCGCAGTATGAGTCGGTGCTCTATCCGTTTGTCATTTTGCTGACGAGTCCGTTGGCGTTCATCGGCGCCATCGGTGCAATGGCGCTGACGGGACAGGCGTACAACGTCATGTCGCTGATCGGCCTCGTCATCATGATTGGCGCGGTGGATAATGATGCAGTGATTGTGGTGGATGTGATCACGGCGTTGCGGCGCGCAGGAGTTCCACTCCACGAAGCAATCCGTGAGGGAATGAAGCAACGCCTCCGCCCGATTTTGATGACAACGGCGACGACCGTGTTGGGCATTATTCCGTTGTTCTTCGAGTTCGGCACCGGTTCCGAGCTTGTGCGGGCGCTGACCGTGCCGATTGTGGGGGGATTGGTCGCGTCAACAGTTTTTACCGTTGTCGCGATTCCGATTGTGTACACGTTGATTGATAACCAAGCCTCGTAGGGAGAGATTCTTCTGGCTGATGGTATTGAACTCCTACGCCGTTCGAGAATCGGTTTTGAATTTCATGGGCTACAAACTTGTTGCTCCTATGGCAAGGGCGTTGACTTCCCCGATCCAAATTGCTATGATGGGAGCGAAGCGTAGAAACGGGAGCTTGTTCTCGCTTCCTTGTAGAGGTGGCAATCTCTAATACAACTTCACCCTTCGACCTGCACGTTGTGAGGAATTCACTTTC
Source organism: Bacteroidota bacterium (assembly GCA_019637975.1). Lineage (NCBI taxonomy): Bacteria > Pseudomonadati > Bacteroidota > Bacteroidota bacterium. The sequence goes on from JAHBUR010000007.1 coordinate 56,170, forward strand.
ACATCTTCTTCACCGTCCTGTCGCCGTCAGCATGGTCTGCGGCGCGGTTGTGCTTGCGGGATTGTTTGCGTTTACGCGGTTGCCCATCGAGCTTTCACCTTCCATTGATTTTCCCAGTCTCACCATCAACACCTCGTGGGGAAACACGTCGCCCGAAACAGTTGAGCAGTTTATCACCGCGCCAATCGAAGAAGTGGCGAACACCGTTGCAGGAGCGAAGAATATCCGCTCCCGCTCGTCCGAAGGGCGCTCGTCGGTGGATGTGGAGTTTGAGCAGGGAACCGACATGAATTTTGCGCGGCTTGAGTTGTACGAGAAGTTGGCTGCGCTTTCGGAGACATTCCCTGCGGGCATCGGGGTCCCCGTTATCACCCGCTACGTGCCGGAGGATTTCAGGGAGTTGCAGGGGTTTCTCACGTTTGCTCTCGCATCGAAGATGAGCGCCGCAGCATTGCGCACGTATGCCGTGGAGCGCATTGTGCCCGCACTGACTTCAATCAAAGGAGTTGCGCGTGTCGAAACTATTGGTGGCGAGGAGCGTGAAGTGCATATCCTGCTCGATCCGAAGCGTGTAGCCTCCGCCGGGCTGACCGTTGATGGCGTGCTCACTGAATTGCGGGAGGTCGAGTTCAATGCGCCCGTAGGCGTATTGCAGCGCGGCGCGGGCAGGATGATCGTTGCAGTACACAACAGTAACGCCCGCATTGACGATATTCTGGACTTGCCGCTGCGCGCTCAAGCCAATACGCTGCTTCGTTTGCGCGATATCGCCACCGCGCACGACACCATCGCCGAAACGCGCAGCATCTACCGCATTGATGGCAAACCCTCCATCACTTTAGTCATTGACAAAGAGCCGAACATCAACACCACCCAAGTCGCCGACCGCGTCAGTGCCCGCTTGGACGAACTTGCCGCCGCATTCCCCGGCAATCTCTCACTTACAAAAATCGTGGACAAGAGCCGACAGATGCGCGAGGAGTTGGAGAACTTGCGGCGCGAGGTCTTCTTCTCCATCTTCTTCATCTGGCTTGTGTTGGTTGTGGCGCTCGGAAGTCTGCGCGCCCCGCTCGTGCTGATGTCGTCGTTGGTCATTTCGCTCGCGGGCACCCTGCTTATCTTCTGGCTACTCGGACTCGGCTTGCATCTTCTCACGCTTGCGGGACTCGTCCTCGGCTTCGGGCGGGTTGTGGATGATTCGATCGTTGTGTTGGATAACATTCAACGTCGCAACGATACATCCGATGCCGGCATTGCCTCTGCCGTCGCTCAGGTGCGTCTTCCGGTCATTGCTTCAACCATTACCACAATTGGCGCGCTGCTGCCGATTGCGTTCCTGCCGCAGGATGTGAGGCCGTATTTCCGCGAGTTCGGGCTTGCCGTCGGGATTGCGTTGGTGATGTCGCTGCTTGTCTCGTTCACTGTCATCCCGGTGTTGATTCGCAACGTACCTGCTGTGCTTGCAACGAGCGGAAGGTTTGAGAGTACAGGCAATCGTATTCTCGCCGCATACAGAAAGATCCTCGGCTGGTGTCTGCGCTGGCGGAAGAGTGTACTTGCGGCAGTTGTCCTCGCGTTCGGCTTGCCTGTGTGGCTGCTTCCGGAACGGATTGATGCTGAACATCTTCCTGCACGAATCTACAACGCAGTGTTCGCAAGCGAGCCGATGATGGCCGCTCGTCCGTATCTCAACGCGGCACTCGGTGGTGCTTCGCATCTCTTCTTTACCAAAGTCACGAAGGGAGAAGTGTGGGAATGGGGGAACGAAACGTATCTCGTGGTGCGTGTCGGCTTTCCGCAAGGGACCGAGCTTCATCGGTACGATGATGTGGCGCGACTCATCGAGCGTGAAGTTCAAACGGCGCATGAGGGCGTCAGTCTCATGACGACGCGTATCGTTGACGACTACGCTTCGGTACGTGTGGATTTTGACGGGAAGGCCTCAATGACGGCTCTGCCGTATGTAGTGAAAAACCGGCTGACGGTGTTGGCGGCACAAACAGGCGGTGCTTCGATTTCGGTGTCCGGCTTCGGGCCCGGCTTCTACTCCGGCGGCGAATCGGCGCCGAGTTTTTATGTGAAGGTGTTGGGATATAACTACGGAAAGGTGAAAGAACTTGCCGAACAGTTCAAGCAACGCCTCGAACGCAACCCGCGTATTGCCGAGGTGGATATTGACAGAACATTCGGCCGCTGGCCGAAATCTACCGAGTTGGTGATGAGCTTCGACCGCGAAGCCGTTGCCGCGCATCATTTCACGGCAGCGGACATCATGCCGTGGATCGGCAGCATGACGCGCGGGACGGTTGACCGGCAAACCGTTTCGCTCGGCGGCGAGCGAGTCCCTCTGGTTGCAAAGATGCGGGGCTTTGATTCCGCGACTGTACAAGAGTTATTCCGCGAGCCGATAGTGAATGCGCACAGCGAAACGGTGCCTCTTGGCGCGCTTGTGCAGCTTGATGAACGGCGCGTTATGTCGCAGATAACGCGGGAGAACCAGCAGTATGTCCGTTGGATTTCGTTCGAGTATCGCGGGCCGTTCAGGTATGGCGATCAGTTTGTCGAATCCACCATCAACGCAATGCCGCTGCCGCACGGGTACAAGTTCGACAAGTCTTTTGCCTGGTTTATCATGTCCGAACGTGACAAGTCCTCCATGCTTTGGCTTGCGCTTGTTGCCCTGGTCATTGTCTTCATGGTAACGGCCTCACTCTACGAGTCGTTTACCAGGCCTCTCATCGTGATTCTCACTGTTCCCCTCTCACTGATCGGATTGTTTCTTGCGTTCTATTGGACGGACACACCGTTCGGTCGCGGCGGGTACGCGTCGGCCATGTTGCTCACCGGTATCGTCGTGTCGAATGCCATTCTCTTGATTGATTATGTGGCGAAGCGCGTTCAAGCCGACTCGGTTTCGGTAAACGTCCTTGTGTATGCCTCTGCGGACAGGTTACGCCCGATCATGATGACCTCGCTGACCACGATAGGCGCTCTTCTCCCCTTATTGCTCTGGAGTCCCTCTTCCGGTATATGGTACTCACTTGCCCTCGGAACAATTGGCGGGCTTTGCACATCAACCCTGTTGACACTCGTGGTAGTGCCGGCCGTCCTTGCGGTTGTGTACAGGGCACGCACGTAGTGGGATTTCTCGCGAAGATTCTGTATTCTGGAATTGGTACCAAGCATATTCTCATTTGTTTTATTGGCGGTATATGAAAGCCATCCTTCTCGAATCCAAAGCCGAACCGTTGCATCTCAAGGAAGTCGCCAGACCTGTCATCGGAGACGACGGGGTTCTCATCAAACTCAAAGCGTCAGCTCTTAATCATCGCGACAATTACATTCAGCAGGGAACATATCCCCGCACAACCTATCCTATCATCATCGGCTCCGACGGGGCGGGAGTTGTCGAAGATGTGGGGAAGAATGTCGGACGCAACCTTGTCAGGTCAGATGTCATCATCAATCCGGGGTACAACTGGGGGGAGAATCCGAAGGCGCAACAGAAGAGTTTCACCGTTCTCGGATTTCCGGAGAACGGAACGCTTGCAGAGTATATTGCAGTACCGTCGAGATATGTCAGGCCGAAGCCTCAACATCTTACGTTCGAAGATGCGGCGGCGCTTGCACTTGTCGGATTAACGGCGTACCGGGCGTTGTTCACACGAGGCAACCTGCAGGCTGGCGAGCGAGTACTGGTCACGGGCATCGGTGGCGGCGTGGCCGTGACGGCGTTGCAGTTTGCGCTTGCTGCGGGTGCGAAGGTGTTTGTCACATCAGGTTCAGACGAGAAGATTGCGAAAGCCGTTTCGCTCGGAGCAAGTGGAGGCGTGAACTACACAGCCGAAACATGGGCCGATGAGCTGCAGAAGCGTGCAGGCGGTTTTGACTTGATTGTTGATGGCGCGGCGGGACCGGGTTTCGCGAGATTGTTAGATATTGCCGCGCCCGGCGGGAGAATCGTCAACTACGGCTCGGTGCAAGGCAAAATCCAGAATGCCGAAGCTGCACGCATCTACTGGAAGCAACTCTCCATTCTCGGCTCGACGATGGGGACGGGGGAGGAGTTTGCTGCAATGCTTCGCTTCGTGGAACAGCACAACATCACACCCGTCATCGATTCAGTCTTTTCTCTTGCCGATGCGGAGAAGGCGATGCAGCGATTAGCAGGCGGGAAGCAGTTTGGGAAGGTGGTGTTGAGGCATGATCCGTAGTACACTCAGCCTTCATACGCTGAACGCTTGATATTCATCTTCTACTTCGCCATATTAAAATCAGGTTGAGCAACCAGCGCTCCGCTGTTCTCCAGCCTTTCCTCTGTTCATTTCCACACACACTCTCCTGATGTATCTTCCCGCTGGGAATTCTGATACCTTCGCGCTACGCAAATAGCGATACGCATTAGCGTTGTTATGTCCCGGCCAGAGATAAGAGGCTGCTGTGTGCGGTCCGGCCCGTTACCGCGTTGATGGGGGAAATTAATCTTGACAAACTGTTCGAAAGTCTTCACATGGTACGCTTGTACATTCTTTCCTTATGTATTCTTATCGCTTCTTTACAGTCCCTTCATGCGCAGCGGGGAAATCCTGTCACGCCGGCGGAAGGGCCGTCGTTGTTGTTCGACGTTGACCCCGTCTTGCAGCAGTTGGCGGGCGCCATCGATTCATCGCGCCTGATCGCTTCGCTTCAGCGGCTGGAAGCATTCCGGACGAGGCATTCCAGCACCGACTCGCTGGTTGCCGCGAAGAACTGGCTCGTGACGAAGTTTCAGGAATACGGCTACAGCGACGTTCTCCAACATAACTTCACATGGAGCAGCCGCACATTGCAGAATATTGTCGTGACAAAAACGGGAACGCGTTTTCCCAACACGTACGTACTGCTCATCGGCCACTACGATTCGATCAGCGAAACGCCGACCTCCCTTGCGCCGGGCGTGAATGATAACGGGTCGGGCATTGCATTGATTCTCGAAGTTGCCCGGCTGCTTGCTTCGAAGAACCTCGACTATTCCGTCCGGTTTATTTGCTTTTCAGCGGAAGAACAGGGACTTGTCGGCAGCAGGGCCTACGTGCAGAATGTCGTTGTTCCCGAGAACCACAACATCAAGATCGTCATTAATGTGGACGAGATCGGCGGGTACCGCGGCAACGCAAATACGATGGTGAAAGTTGAGAGGGATGAAGACAACTCTCCCTCATCAAACAACGAAGCGTCAGCCCGCTACACAGATACACTTGCTGCAATTACGCGAACGTACTCGACGCTGACGACTACCATCACGAATGCCTACGGCAGCGACTACATGTCGTTTGAAGATGCCGGGTATGTGATTACGGGATATTACGAAGGAATTGAGACACCGCATTATCACCGGAGTACCGATAATTTTGCGAATGTCGATCCCCAATACCTCTATCAAATTACCAGGGGAGCCATAGCAGGCGTGGCGCATTTTGCAGGAATCCAACGAAAATACTTGAACATCCTTCACTCACCGCACGGCGACACGCAGGATAGTTCGAGAAATATCCAGCTCGATGCACAGCTGTTGACCTCGGCCCCGATTCTTCAGGGACAGGTTTTCTTCCGGACGAACACCCATCCGGCATATTCAGCCGTGCCGATGTCGCAGGTGGGAAGCGCAGGTGATTCGCTGCTGTACCGCGGGTTCATCCCGAAACAGCCGTACGGCACAACGGTTTCATACTTTCTGAAGTTTGCCAACGGGGATACAGTTCTGTCAACGTTTCCCGCTGACACGACTTCGCCGATTGTGTTTCATGTTGCTGGCGACTCGGTTCCGCCGGCTATCACACATTCAGCTCTCTCCAACAAATCTTACCTTGACAATCCTTATGAAATTCGTGCAACGATCACCGACCAAAACAGCATATCGCTCGCGTGGATCGAGTACAAAGCCAATGGAGGAACGCTCCGGCTTGACACGATGGAGCAAGTAAGCGGGAACATGTGGCGCGGCTACATTCGTGGCCCGTTCACGCCCGGCGATCGCATTGAGTACGCCATTTATGCGAAGGACGGATCGTTCTCGGGAAACCTTGCCAAGCTTCCCGAAGCGGGTTGGTTTTCATGGAGGGTGTTGAATTCGATTCTGCTGGATTTTGAAAACTCGAACGGCGGCTTTGAAGGCTCGGGCGACTGGAGTTGGGGTTTGATTGGCACGACGGACATTCCGGCTCCGCCCCGCGGCCAGCGCGTGTGGGCGACGAATCTCGGAGGGAACTATGCGAACAACCTGAATTCAGTTCTCGAATCTCCTCCGTTCGATCTCTCCAACAAAGCCGAAGGCGTGCTCACGTTCACGCATCTGTATCGCATCGAGCCGAACAACGACGGCGGCAACTTCTGGGTGTCGGTTGATAGTGGTGCCTTTCAGCTTATGACCCCGCAAGGGAACTACCCTTTTTCGTCCATTGTCGCACTCGGCGGCCCCGGCTACTCCGGCAATTCAACGGGTTGGGTGGAAGCGGGCTTTCCGCTTTCGACGTTTACGAACCATCGTGTCCGATTCCGGTTCCGGTTTTCGAGCGACTGGCTGACGAACCATCGCGGATGGTACATCGATGAGATGCGTGTCGACTATCTCGATTCGGTAACCGTGGGAACACAGCCGGACAATCTCCAGCTTCCGGCTCAGACTTCGCTCGGGCACGGTTACCCTAATCCTTTCAATCCCAAAACAAACATCCCGTTTTCCGTTGACAGCCGGGGCGGGCGTGTAAGGATTACAGTTTTTGATCTGCTCGGCCGGGAAGTGACGACGCTCGTCAACGATTACAAACCGGTCGGCTTCTACACCGTCGAGTGGAATGCCTCGGCGGCCTCGAGCGGAATCTACATCGTTCGCATGGATGTGACACAACAGGAGGGTGGTGGATCTCCCGTTGCCGCACGCAAACTGATTCTCATGAAATGAGGATCACACTTCATCAATCAACCAAAGAAAAGGAATAGGTGGAATGAGATCACAGTTCACAATCATAGCTGCAGGTGTTATTGCGGGGATGGTGTGTGGAGGCTTCTCTCCTCTCCCGGCGCAGTCGCTCAGTAAGATGGGGGGACAGGCGGCAGGGGCGGGTGTCTATGCCGATGCTCCTCCGGCACCGATGACGTTATCCAATCTGAAGGTCGGCCCGTTGAGCGGCACACCGGAAACGATGGCAAGAGAGTTTCTCCGGAGCCAATCTCAACGCTTCAACATGAAGTCCGATCTTTCCGACCTCACAGTCTCGCTGGTGCAGGAAAGTCCGGCGGGCTACCATGTTCGATTCAACCAGAACTACGACGGCATTCCGGTGTACCAATCGGACGTTGTTGTCAGCATTGACCGGAAGAACTATGTCGAGTTCTTTGCGTCGAATTACAAGCCGGGGATATCCGTTCCTACAGTCAGCGCTGCCATGAGCGGGAATGCGGCCATACAATCCGCAAGTACTCATTTGGGAGTCCGTGGAGAATTGCACGGCCCGCAGACTTCGCAGTTGATGGTAAAGATGGAAAAAGGAACGGCGAAGCTCGCGTATCGTATTGTTCTTCCCGCGTTTGAACCGCGGGGCGATTGGGAAGTATTTGTTGACGCCCGCAGCGGCGAAGTCATCAGCGTGACGGATATGACATGCTTCCACGGCCCGTCGGAGCAAGGTGGACGCAACTCCAGGGTATTGAAAGTGGATGGAAGCGGCTACGTGTTCGATCCCGATCCGCTTTCCACGGCGGGCGCAACATACGGCACGGGCGGCTACGTTGACAACAATGACGCCGACTCGCCCGAGCTCAATGCCGAGCGGAAACTTCGCACGCTCCGTGATATCACATTCAGCAGCGGATTGTACAGGCTTCAAGGTCCGTACGTTACATCATTCGATTGGGATCCGCCGAGTACACCCGTTGTTACTGCAGCTCATCCCGATTCGTTCCGCTATACACGCTTTCAAGATGGATTCGAAGATGTGATGGTGTACTTCCATCTCGACCAATCACAGCGGCACATACAGTCGCTCGGTTTCACCAACATCCAAAACAATTCCATTCAAGCCGACCCGCACGGATTCAACGGAGATGACAATTCCGCTTATTATCCCTCGACTAATAGATTGACATTCGGTGAAGGCGGTGTGGATGATGCGGAAGATGCTGATGTTATTCTTCATGAGTACGGCCACGCAATTCATCACGGGACCGTACCCGGTTGGTCAGGGTCGGGACAGCAAGGGGCGTTGGGAGAAGGTTTTGGCGATTACTGGGCCGAGTCGTACTCACGCAGTCTCGGACACTGGCAACCCGCCAATCCTCCCTATTTCTGGGTGTTTGATTGGGATGGCCACAATCCGTTTTGGGCCGGACGTGTGTTGAACTACGCTCTGCACTATCCGGAAGGATTGACAGGAACAATTCACACCGACGGCCAGATGTGGTCATCGAGCCTCATGTACATTTGGAATGAAATCGGGCGTGAAGTGTTGGATAAGCTGGTTCTGCAAAGTCACTTCTACCTGCCCTCAAGCGGCGTGACGATGACCCTGAATGCCGAAGCAGTGATTCAGGCCGACCGCAATTTGTACGGCGGAGCGCATCTTCAATCTATTGTGTATTGGTTTGGATTGAGAGGATTCATCAATCCGGCGAACTACGTTCCGCAAATCTCTCACATTCCTCTTACCGATACGGAGAATCTGAACGGCCCGTACACCGTAACGGCGACGATCGTGCAGGGATCATCACCACTCATTCCGTCGAGCCTGAAGGTGTTCTGGACGAGAACGGGAACTTTCACCGACAGTCTGCAGATGACACTGACGGGAACGCCGAATGTCTATCAGGCGCTCATTCCCGGAAACGGCATCCAGGCAACGTACCGATATTATGTTTCGGCGAAGGATAGCAGTGGCGGAGCGGCAACGCATCCGACCGGAGCTCCGGGGAGCTTCCACAGTTTTATTGCCGGACCCGATGTGATTCCCCCGGTTATTACACACACGCCGCTGCGCGATCAGGCACGGCTGCGGTGGCCGGCAATGGTGCGGGCAACCGTTACGGATAACCTCGGCGTTGATTCCGTATGGGTGGATTATATGCGCCTGCGCGGTTCGCTGAGCGGGTCGTTCGGGATGATTCGATCTACAGAAGATAACTTCCAGGCGGCATTCCCGCTTGATACGAATCAGGTTGTTGTTGGCGATACGATTATCTACAAGGTCGTTGCACGTGATCGCTCGGTTGCGGGGAACCTCGCTACGAATCCGCCGACAGGCTTCCACCGCTTTGCCATCATCTCGGCACGCGGTGTTGTTCTGGTAGTGGATGATGATGTAACGACAAAGGAAAAAGCGATATCCGACAAGGGGATTGATGAACGTCCTGCGGCACAGAAAGGCGTCAGCTCACGTCTCATCGCCCGCACTCTGACGGAAGTCGGATTTGTGGTGGATACGGCAACATTTGCCGCGCACGATCCGGCGAGCTACGCAAACTACGATGTTGTTGTTTGGTCTGCCGGAAGCAAAACCAGCGGTATTTTTGGCGATGCGACAAAGCGCGCTGCTCTCGTAAACCGCAGTCAAGCAGGCGGCAAGATTTGGGTGGAAGGCGGCGAGGTGGGATACGTGTTCCGCAAGAGCGGCACCACCACGGATGCCGACCCGCCGTTCCGACGTGAAGTGCTGCGCGACAGCAACTGGATCAGCGATGTCAGCAGTGCCAATCTGGTACTGACTGTTCCCACGCATCCGGTGTTCACAACGCCTCACGTCATTTCAAGTCCGGTTCCATTCCCGACAAGCGGCATAGGCCATCGCGATGCCATGCGGTTGCAGCCGGGCGACACGCATGCAAGGAAGATAGCGGGCTGGTCAACGTATGCGGCGCAGGGTCCTGATACGGCGGGGATAATTGTGTACAACCCGCTGCCTGATCCGGGCGTGGGACAAATTGTGTTCGCGACCTTTTCTGTTGGAGCTATTACCGACACTACCGTGGCGAAGAAGTTCACCGAGAACATCGCCGAATTCCTGATGGCGCGCCCAGGCGGTGCGTTGATTTCTGCAACGCCCTCCGGACTGGATTTCGGGGCGGTTCAACTGAACGATTCGGCGACGCAGTTCGTGCGTGTGCAGAACCTCGGCACGGGTTCACTGAGCGTCACCAACATCACGCATGCGAATGCACGGTTCTCCGTTGCGCCGGTCAGCTTCACGCTTGGCCCGCAGGATACCGTCCGGCTGACCGTGAAGTTCAAGCCGGTGGTTCTCGGTACGCTGTACGATACGCTGCGGTTTGTCTCGAACGCTGCCAGTTCTCCCGCCATTCCGTTGAAGGGCCACGGCGGTGTTGCATTGATGGTTGTCCAACCCGATTCTTTCGCGTTCACGCGACAGCCTACCGCTGATACGACATTTCAGATGATGAAGGTAAAGAACGCCGGCACTGACACGCTGCGGTTTACAATAGAAGAATCGCTGGCCGGTACGTCGCCATCCGTACTGCGCTCAATGGAACAGCAGGCGACTATCGAACTCCCGAAGGGTGTTGCGCCAGCCGTCAATCCTCCTGCAACAAAGGGCGGCGGCGGCCCCGACGCATTCGGCTACCGCTGGATTGACAGCGACGAACAGGGCGGACCGACGTACAACTGGACGGATATCTCGACAATCGGCACACAGATTACAGGATGGTCGCCCAGCGCCGACGACGGGTATGTTGTGATTTCGCTGCCGTTTGCCTTCACGTTCTATGGCAATTCCTACTCATCAATGAAGGTGGTGACCAACGGCTGGCTCGGCTTCGATGTTGCCTCGACTTCGGCGGCATACCTGAACGGCGGCATTCCTGCAACTGCCGAGCCGAACAACGCATTGTATCCGTGGTGGGACGACCTGGATCTGAGCACAAGCGGAACCGTGCATTATCATCACGACGCTGCCAACGGCAGATTCATCGTTCAGTACACCAACGTGCCGCATTACGGAACGACGGAGCCGGGACTCTACACATTCCAGATCATTCTCAAGCCCTCGGGTGATGTTCTGTATCAGTATCAGGACATGCAGCAAACGCTGACGTCATCAACGATTGGAATTGAGAACGGCGACGGAAGCATTGCGCTGCAGGTCGTGAGCAGTGCGGCGTACATGCACAACAATCTCGCTATTCTTCTGACGCGGGATGCCGTGCCGTGGCTTTCTACCGACATTACGCAAGGTATTCTCGCGCCATCCGACAGCGTGAACGTAAAAGTGCAGATTCATCCCGGCGTGATGAGTCAGGGCATGTATCGGGCGCGGCTGACACTTGCCGGCAACATCAGTGCTCCGGTGGTTGTTCCGGTACGGCTGGATATTGTGACGGGAGTGGAAGGAGGGCCTGCTTTGCCGACAACATTCGCCCTTGAGCAGAACTATCCGAATCCCTTCAATCCTTCGACAACGATCAAGTACGCGTTGCCTACGGAAGCGAAGGTGACGCTGAAGGTGTTCAACATTCTCGGACAACAAGTCGAGCAGCTTGTTGCCGGCGTGCTGCCTGCCGGATTCCATGATGTTCGATGGAATTCGCGTGTAGCAACCGGCGTGTACCTGCTGCGCATGGAAGCAACGCCAACCAACGGCTCGCCTGCGTTCATTCAGGTGCGGAAGATGTTGTTGATGAAGTGACATTCCATCCTGTTTATCCTGTCAAAAATACTCGGACAGGATTAACAGGATAGGCAGAACAAATCACGCCTCGTCCGGCTTTTTCAAAAAGTCGGGCGGGGCGTTGACTTTTCCGATGAATCAAGCTAATTTGATTTCTTTAAGGGGTATTTACTTCCCTTTCAATCAGCTTACAGAGTAAATGAACAGGGTGATATAGTAGCAATCGAGTAAATCTCCGCAACGCTTGTCTCTACGTTCGACGGAGTGCCAATTGTCGTGAATTTTAATTGCAGGAAATGAAATTCATCCCAATCCTAAAATGCAAAAACATGCAAGAATCCCTTTCGTTTTATACGAATATTTTAGGATTCAGTCTGAAAGAACCGGGCTTCGGCACGGAATCTCCCGTTATCAATCTCGTGAACGGAGAAGCGGAGATACAGCTTTCGGTTCTCGCGGGAGATAGCGAGTTCGGTTGCGACGTCAACGTTATTGTTGATGATGTTGATGCGCTTTTTGCCGGTTTCGTAAGTAGGGGGCTGGATACATCGGCGAAGCCGGAGTCACCAGTTCATCAAGGTCCGGTCAATCAGGCATGGGGGATGAGGGAATTCTACGTTGACGATCCCAACGGCAACACTCTCCGGTTCGCTGTGCCGATCAGAAGGTCAGCATGATAGAACGTGCCTCTACTCCGTTGTTGACTTCGCGAAGTCCCGCATAGGAACGATTGATCTCGGGCAGATCGCCCGCACGAAACATCACATGGCCGGTCTGCTGGAAATTGATGTTACTGATGCGCGAAGCCGGTTGCGTGCCCTGAGGCGGGAATCCCGGGTCGCCGTTTCGTTTCCTTCCAGGCTCATCAAGACGATCAGCACACCTGACACATCTTATGGAAACGGCGAGCGTGAAGTAGTACTGACAAGAAGCGGGTGGTCATCCCACAAACTTATACCCCAGACCGTGCACAGTAACGATGTACTTGGGGAATTTTGGATTGTCTTCCAACTTCTGGCGCAGCCATGTTATGTGTGTGTCGATTGTGCGGGTAGTGGGCATGGCATCGTAGCCCCACACATTGTTCAGGATGGTTTCGCGTGAGAGCGCCGTGCCGCGATGCTCGACGAAGTAGCGCAGAAGCTGAAATTCGCGTGCAGAGAGTTCCACCGGTTTTCCTCGGTGCAGCAACTCCATGTTCTTGAAGTCCAACGTAAACTCCCCGAACGAGTAGCTGCCGATTGTCGAAGTTCCGCCGGCGGCATAGGCTGGCCGGCGCAGCAATGCCTCGACTCGCGCCAGCAGTTCCATCATCTCGAACGGCTTCGTCAGATAATCGTCCGCCCCCAACTTCAGCCCGACCACCTTTTCGTTGACTTGGCCGCGAGCCGTCAGCATCAGAATGGGTGTCCGAACATCCGCTTTGCGCAGATCTTTGCAGACATCGAATCCGTTCTTCTGCGGCAGCATCACGTCCAGCAGAATCAGATCGAACCGCCCTTCGAGAGCAAGTTCTTCGCCCTTAATGCCGTTGCCTGCCTGCGTAACACGGTATCCCTCGTTGCTCAATCTGTCCGTGAGCGTAAGCACGAGTCCTGTTTCGTCTTCGACCAACAAAATGCGTTTGGCGTTTGCGTTCATGTTGTTGTTCCGTTCTGGTCATGCGTCGGAATCCGGACGGTGAACACCGTTCCTATCTCCATCGAACTTGTTGCCGTGATGGTTCCGCCGTGTCCCTCGACAATATGTTTGGTGATGCTCAATCCCAGCCCGCTGCCGGGGATTTGTGCATCCATCGCGTTGCGTGCGCGGTGGAACGGCTCGAAAATATCGTCGACATCGCTTGAAGGAATGCCGATTCCTTTATCCCTTACAATAATATTGATATATCGTCTTCCGTTTTGCGCGGTTGCTTCTGCTTCGAGCCCGACCCATTTCGTTTCGCCGCTGTATTTCAGCGCATTGGTCAGAAGATTCTCGAAGGCCGACTGTAGTGCGCTTGTGTCGCCAAGAACCTGCGGGAGATCGGGCGGGATATACGTGTCAATCGCGATATCATCTGCCGTTTTATGGCGTACTGCATAGAGTACTTCTTCCAGTACGGCCGCAATGTCGAGCGGATGCAAATCATAGGTTCGCTTGCCGGACTGAATACCGCCGTAGTCAAGCGCTTGATTTATCATTTCGCCGAGGCGCTCGACTTCGTTCTTGATCACTTCGCCGTATTGTTGCGCCCTCCCCGGATCGTGAATAACACCGTCTGCCAGATTCTCTCCCGCCGATTTCAGCACGGCAAGCGGTGTACGCAATTCGTGGGAGATGCCTGCAACGAACTCGAGTTGTTGCTGCGCAAGTTGATGTGCCTTGTGTGACGAGATAAGCAGAAACACAACGCTTGCTCCGAGCAGCAACAACACGCCGAAGCTGATGCCGAGATTTCTGAGACGGATGTGGTTGACCGCAGCTTCAAGTGAGCCCCGCTGATGTCGGGCGCGCAGTTCAAAGAAGGCGACCTCCTTCCGTTTTGGCGGCGAGTTACCGCGATCAGGGCCGAATCGTTGAAGAGGATTGCCGTCGCGGATATTGGATTCGGGACGCATCCTCCGGTCATCGTGTTGCGGAGGCGGCGGCATGCGGCCTGTCCCGACCATCGACAACGGTATCGGAGGAAATGCGAGAAAAGAAGCAACCGCATCGGCCTTGTCCAGAATGTCCGGCGGAACATCCTTGGTTGATGAGAAGAAGAGTTTCCTCTCTCTATCGAAAATGGCGATTTCAAATTCCGATTCTGACGTAGCGGAGAAGAAAGTTCGCATGTATTCCGGCAGAAGAGAATCCCTGACGAACGCAAGGTCAAGATGGACGATCACGCTTCGCTGCGGATCGTCGCGAAGAGGAACGGCGAATCCGTCGCCGTTGTTGAAGAACAGCACCGTCGATGTATCATCGATGCGAATCGGTGTAGCGTGTTCCGCGCCGGGTGAATCGGCCAGTGAGCAGTCCCGCACAATGCGGGGATGGGGTGTCCGCGCCTTCCAGTCCTGCAGCCGTAATGCCACCTCGGAGAGGGCTTGCTCGCCCCGCCGCTCCGGTTTGGCGCCGACAGCTTTCAGCAGGCCAGTCATCTCCCGGTTGAACTCCATTGCGAATACCCAGGCGGTTGACCGGAGATTGCTTTGCATACGCTCCCGTTCTTGCGTGCTCAATTGTCCCAGCCAAACGTACTGCAAGTACGCAAGAAGCGGTACAATCAACAGCAGGGCGGCTCCGACGCTGATGGCGGCAGGACTGTATGGTGTTCGCATTTTCATCACTCAAATATACACAACACGCTTCGTTTCTCCATACGCCCTTAACGGACTTAACAATTATTTGTCAACCTTTTACAACTCCGACCGCAAGCACGGCCTGACGGTGTCTTAACAATCTTAACAACCATTTGTCATCCTTAGCAAACATTTATCCGGTTCTTAACCAACACAGTGCTGAAAAGTTGTACGTTAAACCCGCGGCACACAGTCTGGTTCAAATGATGGGTTTGGTCAGGGCCTGTAGAGCAAGAAGTTCACGACGGATGTTGCATTTGATGTAATTATAGCATGAATTTAAGAATAGCGGTGCTTGGCAATGCACGGCTAACGCGTCCCCCCACTTCTATGAAGAAAATGTTTATGAAACGGCATACAGCAATTACAACAGCGGCCGCTCTCGTTCTTTCGTTCGGATTCATAACACTGCAAGCTTCGGCCCAACCGAGAAGGATGTCGCCTGACGAGCGTACAGCAGAGTTGAAAAAAGAACTGAACCTGACCGAGAAGCAAACAACGGATGTCAAGAAAATCTACGAGCAGCTTCGTCAGGAAACCGAAGAGTTGTTCGAATCCTCGGGCGGCACTCGCGGCGCCTTTCGTGAGATAATGATGAAGAAGAACCGTGAGGCCGACGAGAAGATCATCGCCCTGTTGACGAAGGAACAGAAGAAGAAGTTCGAAACATCTCAAAATGAACGCCGCAACAGATTCGAAGATCGGCCGCGACGACGAAACGAGTAACCTACCATCCACAAAGGGTCGGAATGAAACGCTACATCGTGTTTGTGATTGTCCTGCTTGCAGGAATGTCCATTGCCGCCAATGCACAAAATCCGGGCGACAGTATTTTTGCGGGCACGCAGATTCATACTATCAATCTCCGGTTTCCGCAGCAACGCTACTGGGATTCTCTCACCATCTATTATAATCAAGGAAACGAGCAGTACATTGCCGCAAACGCCGTGATCAACGGTGTCGAATACGACAGTATCGGCGTCAGGCTCAAGGGGAATTCCTCGTACAGTCATCCCAACAACAAAAAATCGATCAGGCTGAGTCTCGATGAGTTCAGGACTGAAACCCGCTGGGATGGTGTGAAGGGTATTCATCTGAACAATTGCTGGGGCGACCCCACGTTCATGCGCGAGAAGATGCATTCGGATTTCTGCAGAGATGCGGGTGTGCCTGCGCCTCGGGTGAACTATGCGAATGTGTATTTTAACGATACCTTGTGGGGATTCTACGGGATGATTGAACATGTTGATAAACGTTTTTTGAACTCCCGCTACGCGAACGACGGGGGCGATCTCTTCAAGGCCGTTGATGCGTTCGGCTCGGGGCTTATTTCTGATTTTCGTTGGTACGGCGCCGCTGAGAATCTGTATTACGGTCGCTACGAAATGAAAACGGAAGAATCGACAACGGCGTGGACGAATCTCGTCAGGCTTCTTGATACACTCAACAATAACGTCAATACGGCAACTGCAGTGCCGAACGTCGTCAATCTGAACGCCCTGTACAGAGCGGTCGCAGTCGACAATCTGTTTGCGAACCTCGACGCGTATCTGAACAGCGGAAGGAACTTCTACTTCTATTTTCATCCTGCTACGGGGAAAATGGAATGGATTCCCTGGGATCTGGGGCTCAGCTTCGGCTCATACACCGGCGGCGTATCGAATCTCGAGAGCATGAGCATCACGTACGTCAGCAGCGCAACCAACCGTCCTCTCATCGGGAAATTTCTGAATACGCCGACGCTGCGCGCCGAGTATTTGCAGCAAGTGTGTTTGCTGTTCACCAACTATTTTCCGTCGACAAGGCTCTTTCCGCTTATTGACTCGGTTGCGAATGCCATCCGGCCGCACGTGTATGCCGACCCGCGGAAGATGTACACGAACACACAATTCGAAACCAATTTGGTAAGCGACATCAACGCCAGCGGCGGGGGCGGGACACGCAAGCCGGGACTGAAATCGTTTATCAACCTCCGGCAAGCGAGCGTACAGTCGCAACTGACAACGCTTGGCGTCTCCTGTGTACTTGCGGTAAATCCCGGCGATGTCGTGATCAATGAGTTCATGGCGCAGAACGATTCAATTCCTGATCCGGCAGGCGAGTTTGATGATTGGATTGAATTCTATAACACAACATCAAATCCGTTGAATCTCGGAGGGATGTATCTTTCGGACGACCCGACATTGTCGACAAAGTGGCAATTTCCTGCCAATACAATCATTGCGGCGAACGGCTATCTGATCGTCTGGGCTGATAACGACAGCGGCCAAGCGGGACTTCATGCCAACTTTGCCTTGTCGGCAAGTGGTGAACAGATCATCTTCTCGAACGTCAACGTGAGCATTCTCGATTCTGTCACGTTCGGGCCGCAAGTCGGGAACCGCTCCATGGCGCGCATTCCTAACGGAACGGGGCCATTCGTACAGGCACGGCCGACATTCAGTGCCGACAACGGCAACTCGATTATTATTGATCCCGTTCTGACAACACTTGTTCTACCGCAAGTGATACAAGGGAATAACGGGACGAACTCAAACCGCATTCCGTTTGCGTACAGAGTGCGGATTTCCGGACTTTTGCAGAACGCGACATATCGCTACTTCAATCAGATGGTGACGTCAACCGATCTCGCGACCGCCAATGGAGCGGGTAACAGCATTCTCGTTCCCGCATCCGGCGACTTCACACGGACGACCGGCCCGAGTCTTTCAGTAGATGGTGCGTATGGAACGTTCACCAGCGACGCGACCGGCATGTATGAAGGTTGGTTTATCTCCGAGCCGACAGGCAATGCGCGGTTCACACCGGGGAACCACGTGTTCATGAGAATCGCGCTGAACGACGGCGGCACTGGGACATCGGTAGCTGTACGCCTCACGACGCCCGACTCTGTTCGTGTTGTGAGGCTCGACTCAGCACCGGCCGATACTTCGGGTACCGGCCTCCGGGGTTCGTCTTCCGCCGCTACAAAGGATTTTGTCTTTGCCTACGACAACACTGCCGGAAGCGGAAGGCCGGTTTCGGGAACATTCATCGAGCATGACGGAACAGCCAACACCCTTGCTAACAACTACGCTGCATTCTATGCCGGAAACGTGGACGGCCTCAACGGGGCATTCGGCATGGTGGTTCCGAACGCTCTGCCGAACGGCATCCGGCGGTTCGAGCGGCGTTCACGCGAGACCGGGGCAATTCTCGCTATAGCAACGGACGCAGATGGCGTCTGGCCGAGCGGCGCAAACACGTTGAACCCTTCGGGCGGGACTGCGGAAATTGTGTTGACAGGAACGGATGTTTCTCTCATAACGAACGTGAAGCACACATCAAACATTCCGACGACATTCTCGTTGTCGCAGAATTATCCCAATCCGTTCAATCCTTCCACGACTATTTCATTCGGGTTGCCGAAGGAAAGTAACGTCAAGCTGGAGGTGTACAATCTCATCGGCCAACGGGTTGCCACGCTTGTTGACGGGCGACGGAATGCCGGCACACACACCGTCACGCTCGACGCATCGCCACTCTCAAGCGGAATCTATCTGTATAGGATTTCGGCTGATGGCTATACGCAAACACGGCGGATGGTATTGATGAAATGAGCCGCCAGGAGTCCGATACGTATCGCCGCAAATGGGCATTGGGTGTTGCCGCCGCTGTGCTGCTTGCGCTTCTGTTCGTTTTGCCGATCTCTGTCCCGTACACGATTACGACAACGGGGAAAATTCTCTGCACAAGTGAATGGATCGTTGCCCTGAACAGGGATGGTGGAATCGTGACCTTTATCGCGGACCGGGCAAGCGGAATTACAAAACACTACTCGCTCGCCCAGTTCAGTCGCGGCGACGCGATGAGTTTTTCCATTGATGCAAGAATCGCCGGCGGGTCTACCATTATTGCCGGAGATACCGTCGGCATTGCGCGCTCCAGCGAAGTTGAGCGCGAGCTTGAACGATTGCGCGGTGAACTGCAAAACGCCACAGCCGCGCTTGCGGTTGCGGTGACAGGAGAAAAACAATCCATTGTCGAGGAAGCCGTCCAGTCGGTTGAACACGCGAAGCGCCAGGCCGATGAGTATACTTCCGTCCTTATCCGCCAGAAGCTCTTGTTTGACAAAGGGTTAGTGTCGGAGCAGGAATACGAATTTGCCCAGCGCCGGGCGGCAACGGCAACCATTGCAGTGTCAATTGCCGAGGCAAAACTTCGAAGCGTGACGACGGGAGCAAAAAAAGAGGAGGCCGATTTCGTTCGTGCGCAGATCAAGTCGTTGCAAAACGACATTCAGGTGTTGGAACGGCAGGAACAAGAGTACAGGCTCATCGCTCCGATCTCGGGCATTGTCACGCAAGTCGGGAAGGGAGACACGCTGTTGGTTGTTTCGGACACAACGGGCTACGTTGTGGTGATGCCGGTACCCGTTCACGAACGGGTAAGCGTGATGCCCGAGCAGCAAGTACGATTGTTCGCGAGCGAGGTCGGCGGTATCCCGCGGGCGGCGGTGACGAAAGTCGACAAGACGATTCACTCGCTGAACGGGCAGCAGGTTGTGCTTGCAACGGCGCAACTCACCGACTTGCCGGAGGAAGTGTTGAACGGATTGCTTGCACGAAGCACGATTGAATGTGGCTCTCTTTCGCCGTTGGAGTTCGTTAAACGAAAGCTCCAATCGCTGGTGAGATAGACAAGCGTTTCGCATTTGTAACAAGGGTCAGATATGCGATTTGAATACAAGTACGTCGTTCCGATGGAGCGGCTTGATGCGTTGCGCCGGGATATCATCCCCTACACCACGCTCGACGCCTATACCCTCCGCCGCAAGGATCATCAATACACCGTCAGAAGCATCTACTTCGATACATCCCGGCTTGCCGCTTACCGCGAGAAATTGGAAGGAATAAAAAACCGAAAGAAACTCCGCGTTCGTTCTTATAATATTGCTGCGGAAGATGCGATGGTGTTTCTCGAAATCAAAACCAAAGTCGAGCAGCGGGGAATGAAGTACCGTTCGGCATTGTCTGCAAACGACCTGCCGGCATTTCTGCAAACGAAATGTCCCGAAGAGTACATGCTCGATCTTCCCAACCGAAGCCTCGCTCTGGACAACGCCCGGCGATTTCTTTTTCACTACGTCCGGTCGGCAATGAGGCCGGTGGTTCTCGTCACGTATGAGAGGGAAGCATTTCAGGGACAGTTCGATCCGAATCTGCGAATCACATTCGACAAGCATTTGCGTTTCCAGGGTTTGCCCTCGCTGGACGATTTGTATATTGAAAACGGATTAACGCATCTTGCGCCTTCATCATTCATAATGGAATTAAAATTCGGAGGCGGGTTTGCTCCGTGGCTGCGTGCGATTGTCAGGAAACACGGATTGACTCGCGTCAGTGTATCGAAATACGGGTCGTGCGTTACGGCATCCGGTGTTGCCGGGATGATGGGGTGCGCGTACCTTATCGGCCGGAGCGAAGCATCGCTTGCGCCCGACCGAACGGAGGTGGCTGCCTGATGCTGCAATATTTCGAAGGTCTTACCGTTTCACCCCTTACGCTCGGTGACTTTGTTGCCAACGTGTTTGTAGCAAGTTTGTGCGGACTTATTCACATTGCGTTTTACCGTGCGGCGTACCGCGGGCCGGGGTATTCGGCGAGCTTTCTGAACTCGCTTGTTCTTCTCGCGATGATTACGGCTGTTGTGATTATGGTTATCGGCGACAGCCTTGCCCGCGCATTCGGCCTTGTCGGCGCAATGTCGATTATCAGGTTCCGGACAGCTGTAAAAGAAGTGATGGATATTGTGCATATTTTTCTCGCTCTCGCCATCGGAATGACGGCAGGCGTGGGATTGTCTGCCGCCGCGTTTGCAGGGACGATCATTCTCGGCACCGGCTACTACCTGCTCGTGAATTTCAATGTTCTCTCTTCTTCCCGGAAACAATTCATCGTACAGTTCACCTATCAGCCGCAGCACGGCGATCAAAACGGCAAGGAGCCACCCTATCTGGCGATGTTGCATGAACACTCCCGGCAAAACTCCCTGATGAATGTGAGATCGGTAGGAGAGAACGGGGAATTGGAGGTTTCGTATTACGTCAAGCCGAAAAACGACGCCGGCGCCGCAGAATTACTGCGCGGACTAAAATCCGTCAGCGGCGTTCGTTCAGGAGTTTTGTCTCCACGATGAGAGCAGTTCTGGTCAGCAACTCACATCTCCTCACTATCCTGAAAGAAATGACATGAAAAAGATGATAATGTTCATCGGTGTTCTGCTCTTCCCCTTGTCGCAACTGCTCGCACAAGGATGGGTCTGGCAGAATCCGCTTCCTCAAGGAAACACGCTCTATGCAACCCGTTACGTGAATGCCGGACTCGGCTATGCCGCGGGAGATGCGGGAAGCATTCTCAAAACAACAAACGGCGGAATAACCTGGATACGCCAGTCAAGCGGAACAACGAATCAGCTTACCGCACTCCATTTTGTCGACGCAAATACAGGATATGCCGTCGGTGCCGAGGGCACAATCCTGAAAACAACAAACGGTGGCGCCGAGTGGGTACACCAATACACCGAACCCTCGACTACTCTCTCGTCTGTTCATTTTGTTGACATAAACACCGGATGCGCAGTTGGCGGCGCGAGTTCGGGTGTCGGGAGCATGATTTTGTGGACGACGAATGGCGGCATGAACTGGGGGCCTCAAAACGGTGGAACGACGAATCAACTCTCCTCAGTCTTTCTGACAAACGCAACCACCGCGTATGTGGTTGGCGTGGGAGGAACAATTCGGAAGACAACCGATGGCGGGGCCAATTGGGGTTCGCAAACAAGCGGAACGCCCAACACGCTCTATTCTGTCTTCTTCACGGATGCCTCCACAGGCGCAACGGTGGGGAACGGCGGCGTCATATTCAGAACCACTGACGGAGGGGCAGTTTGGCAGAGCCAGCCAAGTGGAACATTCGACTGGCTCCAATCTCTCTGGTTTACCGATGCGAACACGGCGTACATCGTGGGGTCGTTCGGCACAATTCTTAAGTCGACCAATGGAGGATCTGCGTGGGTGCCTCTGACAAGCGGCACGCAGTATTTTCTGCAATCGGTTCATTTTACCGATGCAAACACGGGGCATGCGGTTGGTGAGTCCGGCACAATGCTCGTTACAACAAACGGTGGAACGTCGTGGCTGCCGCAATCGGAAGGCTCTACCCGCTGGCTGCAATCCATCTTTCCTGTGGATGCTAATGTCGGATATGCAACAGGGGAATTCGGAACAATCCTCAAAACAACAAACGGCGGCGCGAATTGGACGAGCCAATCAAGTGGAACGACATCGGTGCTTCAATCCGTTTCTTTTACCGATGCGAATACAGGTTACGCTGTCGGCGATGGAGGTACAATCATCAAAACGACAAACGGCGGAACGCTGTGGGAACCGCAACAAAGCGGTGTTAGCGAATGGCTCTTCTCGGTTGCATTTCCGACAGCCTCAACGGGTTATGCTGTCGGGTATGATGGCACTATTCTCAAAACGACTAACAGTGGCGGAGTATGGGCACCGCAAACGAGTAATGTGGTACAGCAATTAGCGTCTGTGTACTTTCTTGACGCAAGTACAGGATTTGCCGTCGGAGGAGACAGCTACGGGGCCAATGGCGTCATCCTGAGGACAACGAACGGCGGGGCGAACTGGACGAACCAACATGTCGAACCGCTTGCCATGTTGTGGTCGATTGCATTTGCCGATGCCAATAACGGCTGTGCGGTCGGCAGCGACGGTTTGATTTTGAGAACAACAAACGGGGGGTCAAGTTGGGGCAGTCAGCCTTCCGGAGTGAGCGAGTGGCTCTATTCCATTCACTTTCCATCGGCAACGGCGGGATACGCTGCGGGCGACGCCGGCACAATTCTCAAAACCTCAGATGGCGGAATGCACTGGGCGCGCCAAGCGAGCGGCGCGAGCAATCAGATTACCTCGATTCGATTCCTCGACGCAAGTACCGGATTTGTTGCCGGAAGCGGCGGGGCGATTCTCAAGACAACAACTGGCGGGTCGACGTCGGTCGGCGGGGAGACTGCGGATCAGTTGCCGCAACTCTTTCAATTGTTCCAGAACTTCCCGAATCCCTTCAACCCCACAACAACAATATCTTTCGAACTCCCGGAAGCAAGCACGGTGACGTTGAAGGTGTATGATGTTTTGGGTAAGGAAGTTTCAGTTCTTGTGCACGGAGTACAAAGGGCAGGATTCCATTCAATCCAATTCGCCGCCGCCTCTCTTTCAAGCGGTATGTATTTCTACCGGCTTACTGCAAACGGATCATCGGAAACGAAGCGAATGCTTCTTATGCGGTGACATGAGTATTACCAACACGTACATGTTTCATCACCAAGGAGGATACGCAATGCAGCCGGTCGGGAAGTTCTTTCTGACGAAAGTTCTCATCTTCATAACGCTTGCCTGGCTGCCCGGTTACGTGGCAGCACAGGCATTCGACGGTTATACGTTGTACGGCACGTTCGGCAGCAATACGACGCGTCTCGTCAACATGAACAACACGATTGTCAAGAGCTGGACTCATACGCGAAGCGGGGGATATTCGGCGTATCTGTTGCAGGATGGTTCAGTTCTTCGAACAGCAGTTTCATCAAGCTCGTCGCTCAACGGCGGCGGCGCACAGGGTGTTGTGCAACGCGTTTCATGGAGCGGCTCGTTGCTTTGGGAGTACACGTACAGCACAACAACGTATCGCGCCCATCATGACATCGAGCCGATGCCCAATGGAAATGTCCTTATCATTGCGTGGGAAGTAAAGACCGGGGCTCAGGCCGTCGCTGCCGGAATGAACCATAGCGCGACGATCTGGCCCGACCATATTATCGAGGTACAGCCCGTTGGGAGTACCGGCGGAAACATTGTCTGGCGATGGCACGCATGGGATCATCTCATTCAAGATTTCGATCCGACAAAAGCCAACTACGGAGTCGTTGCCGACCATCCCGAACTGCTCGATATCAACTATCGCAGCACAAGCGGCGATTGGATGCACGTCAACGGCATCAGCTACAATCCTGAACTCGACCAAATCGTCTTCTCGTCCCACGAATTGGATGAGATCTATGTAATCGATCATAGCACGACGATTGCCGAAGCAGCCGGACATACAGGAGGGCGATGGGGGAAGGGGGGAGATTTTCTGTACCGTTGGGGAAATCCGGCAGCATACAGGGCTCCCGGCGCGACGGTGTTCAATGTCGTACACTGTGCTGCGTGGGTCCCCGACACTCTTCCCGGCGGCGGGCATCTGATGGCGTTCAACAATCGCAATGGAACGGGTGCTTCAATGAT
This sequence comes from Bacteroidota bacterium, assembly GCA_019637975.1. Classification (NCBI taxonomy): domain Bacteria; kingdom Pseudomonadati; phylum Bacteroidota; species Bacteroidota bacterium. The sequence goes on from JAHBUR010000007.1 coordinate 80,490, forward strand.
TGTCGAACTCGTACCGCCGGTGGATACCGCCGGCAACTATATCTGGACGCCGGGCGCGGCGTTCGGACCTTCGTCGCCCGTGTGGAGTTATTCCGCTTCGGGCTTCTACTCGAATCATCTCGGAGGCGTGCAACGTCTGCCGAACGGTAACACGCTCATTGCGCAATCGACAAGCGGACGGGTTTTCGAAACTACATCTGCCGGGACTGTGGTTTGGAACTATCAACCGGGCGGTCAGATCGTCCGCGCGTTGCGGTATGCTCCGAATTATCCGGGGATATTGATTACGGATGTTGATGAGAAAGGGAATACTCCACCGCTGCAGTTTGAGTTGTCGCAGAACTATCCCAATCCGTTCAACCCTGCAACAACAATCACGTTTTCCGTTCCGCGAGAGACGTTCGTATTATTGGAAGTGTTTAACATGATCGGTGAGCGTGTAGCAACGTTGGTGAGTGATCGGAAACCCGCAGGGATGCATTCGGCGGTGTTTGACGCGTCAGAACATTCGAGCGGCATCTATTTCTACAGAATGTCTACTGAACATTTTGTAAGCGCCCGCAAACTTGTAGTGCTGAAATGACCTATTAGAAGTACACCTCCTTGCACTTACGCCAATGCCGGGTCTGTGCCGGAATCGGGGACCCGGCCGGCGGAAGTGTTTTGCCGTCGGAACTCCAACTTTCTCTTGTTTTTCCCCGCCTACTCCCCTACATTTCCATAGTCTGTATTTTCAAAAGAGACAACCGGGATGATGGTGAGAACCATTCGGACGAAGATTATCTGGACGTTTGCGTTGCTGGTAACGCTGAGTCTTGCCGCGGGTTTCTGGTCCGTGTACAACTTCTACGCACTCGGAACCACCGTGGCGACTATCCTGAGGGAGAATTACCTCAGCGTTCTTGCCGCGGAGAGTATGGTGAAATCACTTGAGGGGCAGGATAACGCGTTGCTTGTCGCAAGTCAGGGCGAGGATGCAACCGTCAGCGGAACCTTCGCCGAAAACAAGGAGATGTTCTTCTACTGGTACGAGCAGGCGCTCAGGAGGATGCCGGAAGGCCAGCTCGGGTCGCTTCGCGACTCGTTGCATAATGCCCGCAACGCGTACATCTCCGTTACCGACTCGATGCGCGGCATGATTATGCAAGGCGCGTTCACGCAGGCGAAGAACTATTATTACGAAAGCGTCCGCCCGGTTTCCGAAGAGTTGCGTTCATTGTGTTTCCAGTTGTTCGAATACAATCAGACAGGGATGTACAATCTTGAAAGCAAGACGCATTCCATCGCAAACCAGTCGGCGTACGGGATGATGATTGCCTCGATTGTCACGCTTGCGTTGGGAATTGCCGGAACAATCTGGCTTACGACCGTGCTGGTGAAACCGGCGGAAGCCCTCACGCAGCGCGTCAGGGAAATCGGGGCCGGGCATCTTGATCTGAAGATCGACGTTCTGTCAGACGATGAAATCGGTTCGTTGAGCCGTGAATTCAACAAGATGACGGAACGCCTGCGCCGGTACGAGCAGATGAATATCGACAAGATCATTTCAGAGAAACGGAAGTCGGAAGCAATTGTTGACAGCATTTCTGACGGGATTATCGTTACCGATGCAGATATGAAAATCATACACATCAACAATGTTGTGGCGGAGTTGTTCGGATATCTTGATATCGATGCAATCGGCAAGCCCGTGGGCTCGGTGATTCGCGATGAACGCATCATGTCACTGATACGCTCGGCGTCGCAATCCGTGAGGGACGACGGGGAATTGGATGGTGAAGGCAGTGGCGCTCAGGTCAACTATTTGCAGTTCGAGCGCTTTGAGAAACATCTCTACTTCCGTCCCAAAGTGTCGAACATATTCGATAACGAGGGACATTTGTACGGCACGCTGACGGTTCTGCAGGATGTGACACAATTCAAGGAACTGGATCGCATGAAATCGGATTTCATTGCAACACTGTCGCATGAGTTCCGCACACCGCTGACCTCGATCAATATGAGTGTCGATCTGCTGAATCAGGAACTGCTCGGTCCGTTGAACGATCGTCAGAAGGACCTGATTCTTTCCACGAAAGAAGACAGCCAGCGACTGACAAAACTCGCGCGGGAATTGCTGCAACTGTCGAAACTCGAGTCCGGCAGACTCCAATTCAAGAACGAAGAGCTCAATGTCCGGTCATTGGTAGAATCAACCATCAAACCGCTGCATATTCAATTTCAGGAGAAGAATGTCCGGCTGGTGGCCGAAATTCCTGCGGAGCTGCGTTCGCTTGTTGCCGATGAACAGCAACTGTCGTGGGTGATTACGAACCTTGTCACCAATGCTCTCAAGTACACCAATCCGGGCGGCAGCGTTACTGTACGCGTGCGTGAAGAGCAACGCGGGATGTTGTTCGAAGTACAGGATACAGGCGTCGGAATCGCGAGCGAACACATCGACACGATTTTTGACAAGTTTGTGCAGGTGAAAAGCGCCTCAGCTTCAACGCCCGGAAGCGTGGGATTGGGACTGGCAATTGCAAAGGAGATTGTCGAAGCGTACAGCGGCAAGATTTGGGTACGCAGCGAAGCCGGGAAAGGGAGCATGTTTTCATTCCTGCTTCCGCTTGATCACACTCACTCCACAACACATCACGGCTGATGCATGCCAGCGAAACCTTCCGTCCTTCTTGTTGATGATGAACAGAACATTCTCAAAACTGTAGCGATCGGGCTTGAAGCAGTAGGCTTCGACGTAAACGCTTTTTCAGAACCGCTGAAGGCCCTTGATACGATCCGGGAACAGCCGTTCGATATTGCATTCTTCGATCTCAAGATGTCTCCGATAGATGGCATGGAATTGTTGCGTGAGATGAGAAGACTTCAACCCGCCGCAACCGTTGTGTTGATGACTGCGCACGGGAGCATTGACTCGGCCGTGGAAGCGATCAAACTCGGGGCGTACGACTACCTGCAAAAGCCGTTCGAGTTTTCGGAACTGAAGTTGTTTGCCCGGAAGGTTCTCGATCATCACAGTCTGCGGCGCGAGGTCATGGAATTAAAGGAAGAACTGAGCCGTGCAAAATCGTCCGGAGAGATTGTTACGCGCAGCGAGAGAATGCGCTCGATGCTCGATCTTGGTTTGCAGGTTGCGTCGGGCAATATCGCCGTATTGATTGAAGGGGAAAGTGGAACAGGGAAGGAACTTCTCGCACACTTTATCCATGAGAACAGCCCGCGCCGTGAAAAACCTTTCGTCGTCGTGAATTGTGCCGCACTTGCCGAACAGCTGTTGGAAAGCGAGTTGTTCGGACATGTGAAAGGAGCATTCACAGGTGCAACAAAGGATCGGGAGGGAAGATTTGAGGCCGCCGATGGAGGAACGGTATTCCTTGATGAAATCGGTGAGGTTCCGTTGCAAACGCAAGTGAAGCTGCTCCGTTTTCTGCAAAGTAAGGAATTCGAACGCGTCGGTGAAACCGAAAGCCTCAAGGTCGATGTCCGTGTCATTGCGGCCACCAACAAGAATATCGAGGAAGCAGTGAAGTCTGGAACGTTTCGTGAGGATCTGTTTTACAGATTGAATGCCGTTACGCTCAAACTTCCTCCGTTGCGCGAACGGATGGAGGATATTCCGCTGCTGGTTACGAATTTTCTGAGAAAATCGGGAAGCAGTAGTGAAATTTCGAAGGACGCGTTTCTCGCCCTTAAATCGTATTCATGGAAAGGCAATGTTCGCGAGTTGGAGAATGTTATCGAGCGGGCAGTGTTGCTTGCGCGTGAGGGCGACATCCGTCTTGAACACCTTCCCGATCAATTTCGTGAATTGGGGGTATCGTCGTCGGCACTGATGTCGCTGGAGGAAGTGGAACGCCTGCACATTATGAAAGTTCTGCGCATTGCGCACGACCTTGAAGAAGCCGCTTCCATATTGAATATCGATCCCGCAACACTCTGGCGAAAAAGAAAGAAATTCCAGTTGTGACAGCCTGTTACCAGCCGATATCCGGTCATTTTCAGATTCCGGCGTGCCCAAAATTTGCCTTGCATTTTGCAAGAAGTGGTAATATATTGGCACGTACTGAATTGGCCAACCCGAATATCAATTCACGTAGTTTTATCTTGCATTGTGCAAGACGTTGGTTTTTCCCGCAGCCCAAAACCCGTAAATTCACACCAACTGGTCGCACTGAACAATGGCATTTGTTTTGCGTCACACATATATCAATTTGGGTTCTGAAACACTCACCACAACGGGCACCTGCCATCCCTGCCCGGGTCTTCTTCACCCAAAACGAAAAGGAGTGTTTGGCTACTTCCGGCGGTTGTTTTCCGGGTGAGTAACGTGGCGTTTGTGTGACTTCCTTTGTTTTTCCTTGTGAACTACATTCAAATCACCAACAGTATCGCACAGTTTTTTGGAGACACTATGTCAGTCAAAACAACAACGCTTCAAAGCGGCAAAATCGGCGTTATCGAAGTGAAAGGCTCACTCGTCGGCGGCGAAGAGACAGACGAGTTGAGGAGTGCGGTGGCGGATTTTGTGGAGCAGGGCAATAAAAAGCTCATCATTGATCTGAGCAAAGTGACGTACCTGAATAGTACGGCCATCGGCGTGCTTGTTCAGGCTCATACCACCTATTCCCGCAACAATGGGGTCGTTAAACTCTGCGGCATCAACAACAATATCAACAACATCTTTGTGATTACGAAGTTGACGATGGTATTTGATGTTGCGGAAACCCGCGACGACGCAGTCAAAGCGCTGTCGTAACAAATCTCATATCAGTTCATTTACCTATCATCTATAACTTACATAAACAAAAAGAGGAGTTTGATCGATGAAACAATCTGTGTTTCTCACTGTCGTGATAGTTGTAACGCTTGTCGTAGCGTTTGGCATCTATCTGTTTGTGCTCGGCAACCCTGAGAACTTCAAGGATGGTGCAACACGGCAGCAACCCCTGAACCTGCTCGGAACAGTGTATACAGGCGGCTATGTCGTGCCGATTCTGATTACACTGACGCTGATGAATGTGACGATTATTTTTGAACGAACGTTTTCTCTTCGCAAGGCCCAGGGCAAAGGTTCGCTTCCCGCATTTCTCAAGAAGGTCCAGGCGGCGTTGATGGGGGGAAAAATTGACGATGCCATCAAGGAATGCGACGCCCAGCGAGGGTCGGCGGCCAACATCATACGATCGGGTCTCGAACGATACAAGGAAGTTCTCGTCGACAACACGATGGATGGCGAGAAGAAGATGGCGGAGACAAAGCGGGCCATCGAAGAAGCCTCGGCTCTCGAAACTCCTCTTCTTGAGCGAAACCTGATTGCGCTTTCCACGATTGCATCGACAGCGACGATGTTCGGGCTTCTTGGAACAACGATCGGTATGATCCGTGCATTTCAGGCTCTTGCCCAGGCAGGCGCTCCCGATGCTATCCAGCTCTCGATCGGTATTTCCGAGGCGCTGATTAATACGGCCCTCGGACTTTTTGCGGCTATCATCGGTATCATTTTCTACAACTTCTTCGTAACGCGTGTGGACAACTTCATGTACATGGTGGATGAAGCAAGCTACAATGTTGCTGAAATCCTGGGCGCGAAAACCAAGTGATCTCTCGACAAACAAAACAAAAGGAGAGCATCATATGGCGAAGATAAAACCGAAACGTCACGGCATTCTGCTTGACATGACGCCACTTGTTGACATCGGGTTTCTCTTGTTGACGTTCTTTATGTTGACAACCCAGTTCAAGCCGGCGGAAGAAGTGTCGATTGACTTGCCTGCGTCGAACTCGGTGTTCAAGTTGCCGGAATCGGATGTGCTGACACTCAGCCTCTCGAAGGACGGGGATATCTTCATGGATGTCGATTCGCAACGCTTGCGCGGTCGTTTGTTCGGCAAGGAGAATGAGCTGCGAGCGGGTGTTAAGATTCCGCGCGAGAAGCTTGGAGACTACTTGATTCAAGCACGAACCATGAATCCCAAGTTGCGCACGGTGATCAAAGGAGACAAGAATGCCGAGTTTGGCATCGCGCAGGACGTGATGGACATTCTGCAAAAAACGAAAATTACGAGATTCAATCTCGTTACAAATCTTGAAGCGAATTAGAGGAGGCTAACACTATGGCAGGTCTTGGTGGGGATGCCCCACAACCGAGAAGTCATGGAAAGAAGAAACGCAAAAAGTCCAAGCGCATCGGCATCCGAATCGATATGACGCCGCTCGTTGACATCGCGTTTCTGTTGCTGACGTTTTTCATGCTCACGACGACGATGGCGCGTCCGCAAACGATGGAAATCAATCTTCCGCCTGATGAAAACGTCAAAGTGGAAATCGCCGAGTCCAATCTCCTGACTCTTCGGCTGAACGAAAAGGGCGAAGTGTTCTGGAATATCGGCATGGACGCCCCGCAGAAAATGGAGTTTTCGAAGCTGCGGGCCGATATCCGCCAACGCGTCCAGGCGAACCCAAAATTGGTTACACTTGTTAAGATAGATACGAAGGCGAAGTATGAAGTGATGGTGGATGTAATGGACGAACTCAATCAGGCGGAAATGCAGCGGTTCAGTATTGCCCGAATGACGGAGCAGGATCTGAAACTTATTTCCGAAGTTAAATAACAACTCACCATATCTTTAAGAAGGAATGACTATGGCAAAGCTGTCCATGGCCGGAGCAGGTTCCACCGGTACGGTTAGCGCAGGATCAAAGTATGGCGCTATTGAGTTGAAGGCGGTATACCAGAAGTACTGGTTTCGCGGTTTCCTGATCGCTGTCGCAATCCACGCAGTAGGGTTCGGCTCATACTATCTTGCCCAAGTATTGGGCGAGGAAGAACCACCGCCAATCAATGTTCGTATTTTGAAGTACAGTGACCTTGGCCCGCCGCCGTCGCTGACGAACACCAACGTACCGCCTCCGGTTTCCGTGAGCGCACCGGTGGCAAAACCGACTGTTGGTGCTCCTGTCCCGGTTCCTGATGCCGAAGCAAGTCCGGAACAAACAATTGCCACTCAAACCGAAATGAGTCAGGTTGCAGCCCCTATTGGTGAAGGATTTGGTGACGGCGCTGGCGGAGTCCAGATTGAACAGGATATCAGGATTGAAGACGACGGTCCGCCCGCGGATTTTGTCGCTGTCGAGAAAGAACCAGTCGTCGTGCGCAAAGTCGAGCCGAAGTATCCCGAACTTGCAATGCGTGCAGGCCTTGAAGGAAGAGTATGGGTGAAGATCTGGGTGGACAGGGAAGGCAAGCCGAAGCAGGTTGTTGTTCTGAAAAGCGATGCCGAGATCTTTAACGACGCGGCAGTTGAAGCGGCAAAGCAATTTCTGTTTACGCCGGCATACATGAACAACGGCCCGGTGTCCGTGTGGGTGTCCGTGCCCTTCAGGTTCAAGCTGGCGGATCGGAAGTAATACTACTCGGACAGAAAATGGGAGTGATGAATTTCGTTTCTGTGCTCAGATATATCGGCTATGCAGTATCGGGCGCAGTGATGATCGTCGGGATGATGGCAATCGTAGGATATTTTGTTCCACAACATGTTCCCGAACACTACCGCGTCATCTTTGGCGCGGTAGTGTTCTTATATGGGGCGTATCGCTATGTTCTGACCTACATTCGTTCGAAGGGTACGGATCAAGATGAAGAGTAAGATCAGGATTATGCTGCTGACAGTTGTCGCGCTTCTTGCCGGTTGCGATCAGCGAAAGCCGCTGGTAACAACGTCGGGAACGGTTACTGTCGAAGTCGATGAGTCGGTAAGCAATGTCGTGAAGATTATCGCTTCCGGTTTCGAACAATCCTATCCCGACGCAAAAATTGACATCAGGGTCGTCGAAGGCAGGGAGGCAATCACTAACTTCATTAACGATAGCGTAAAGGTGATCGTCAGCGCCCGGGCGTTCAATGATGAGGAACTTGATGTTCTGAAGCGGTACCCCGATATCGAATGGAAGAGTTATCGATGCGCCATTGATGCGATCGCCGTTATAGGGCACAGCAGCAACGCACAAAAGGAACTCCGTCTGACGGAACTTGACAGCATCTTTCAGGGATCGCTCGCCCGCTGGAAGTGGAACGGCAGACTCATTGATGTTGCCGTCGGCGACGTCAATTCCAGCGTCAATGAGGTGTTCCGGAAGAAAATCATGAACGACAACCCCTTCACGCTCAGTGCTGCACGAATCCTATCCAGCGACAGTCTTGTGGCCTATGTTGAGAACAATCCGAATGCCATCGGCATCGTCGGACTGAACTGGTTGCGAGGAAGGGAAGATCGCCTAACGGTGTTTGCCCTTGGTCAGCCCGGAAGCCGCCCGGATACGACGGAACCCGTTGGGCGTTTTTATACACCGCATCAGGCACACATTCACAGAAACTACTATCCGATAACCCGACCTGTGTACCTTTATAGCAGGGCATACGGATATACGGTTGCGACGGGGTTCATTGCCCACATCACCTCTATTCACGGACAGCAAAGATTCTTGAGTGAAGGTCTTGTTCCCGTGACAATGCCCGTTCGCTTAGTCGAAACAACATCAAAACAGGTACAATAGAATGAAACTCGCAAAACTTCTCATAACAATTCTCCTTATCGCTGAAGCCGGTCACACCCAGGATTTTTTTGGCAGAGGGCGGGCTGCTCTTGTTGCCCGTGATACAGCGGCGGCGATTGCAGCGTTTCAGGAAGGAATCAAGGCGGGACAGAAATCAAGTGACTGCAACTATTATCTCGGCGCGATAGCTCTCCGGCGGGAGCAGATTGACGACGCCATCAACTATCTGAGAACGGCCGTTCGCATCAACGACGACAATGTCGAGGCCTTGATTGCCCTTGGCGATGCCTATGTGATTAAGAAGGATAATGCAAACGCCGTTGCGCAATACAAACGCGCAACAAAAGTTGCTCCGAAGGACTGCCGTGTGCCGGCAGCATACGGTGCCGCTCTTGTAGAGCTTGGACAAATTGACGGACCGGATGGAGCAATTGTTCTCTTGACGCGGGCAAAAGAATGCGATGACAAGAACCCGAATATTTATATCTCGTTAGGGGATGCGTACAACAAACAGGGTGTGCGCCCGCTTGCGAATATGAACTACGAGAAGGCGCTTGAACTTTCGCCGAACGATATTGAAACGCAGATGAAAGTTGCCCGCACGTATGCAGCAAACCGGCAATACACCGAGGCTGTGCAAGCTTTTCTTTCGGCAGTAAAGATTGATTCGATGAATTTTGATGCGTACTTCGAGGCAGGCAAAATTCTCTACAGGGCGAAATTATTTCCGCGTGCCGTACCTTTTATGGATCGTGCCGTGAAATTGCGTCCCGATCATGTGGAAGCAGCGTCGATTTATGCCCAGTCCCTCGCCAACTCGGAGCGTTGGGCGGATGCGGCAAAAGCGGGCGAAACAGCAGTAAAACTCGACCCCGAAAATGTCGATAACTGGCGGGCGTATGCATACGCGCTGGTCGAGACACGCGACTACAAAGGGGCCATGAGCGCCTTTGAAACGATTGAACGTCGCAAGGCGATATTGCCGGAGGATTATTCCAAACTTGGTACAGCGCTGTTTGGTGCCGGGAAGGAAGACGAGGCAATGGAGGTTCTGCTGAAAGCACGGGATGCGGATTCAACGAACTGCGAGCCGTACTTCAACCTCGGCTTCCTTTACATGAAAAAGCAGAACTACGAAGAAGCTGCACGGATGTTCGAGAAAAGAATAGAATGCGATCCCCGTTCACTCGTTTCGTATGTGAATGCGGGCTCAAGCTATATGCAGCCGCCCAAGAATCTGCCCCGGGCGCGGGAGCTATTCCTCAAAGCCATTGAACTACGGTCGGATTTTCTGCAGGCGCATCTCTGGCTTGCCCGCTACTATCTTGAGGTGGATTCCACCGACAAGATGAAGCAGACGTATGACGAAGTAATCCGGCTTGCAAACGAAAACCCGGACAGATTCAAAAGGGAAGCAGGTGAAGCGTATACACAACTCGGCTCGTATTACTTCAGCCGTAAAGACTACAACTCGGCACTCAACAGCTTCCGCAGGGGCATCACCTATAATGAAACAGGTGGCTTGAACCTTGTTATCGGGCAGTGTCTCATTCTCACACGCGGCGATGATCCGGATGAGAATCGAAAGAGGACGGAGGAGGCCGCTGCAAAGTTCCGTCGATGCAATCAATTGGAGCCGAACAACGCGGAAGGTCACTATTGGCTTGGCCTTGCGTTGACCTACTTGAGGGTAGAGGGAAGAACCGAAGAGAACAGAAAGCTTGTGCAGGAGGCGTGTACGGCATATGCAAAGGCTCTCCGCATCAATCCTCGCCACGATGAGGCCAAGAAGGCTATGGAGAGGATCAGTTGCAAGTAACCGGTATTTTAATCTGACAGGTGTACGCCGTTCCGTTCCAGCGGGACGGCGTCTTTTTTTTTGTACATATGTCCATGCACATCTTCATGATGAATCGGCGAATACTTCTTGCGGCCATCGGGCTTTTCTTCACATATTCACTCGTTGCAACATCGGGTTCACTGTTCAGCTCAAGGGACAAGTCCCGTCCAAGCAGGGAGTATGATGTTCTTCATTACAAAATTGAAGTCTCGTTCGAAGAGGAGAAGAAGAAGGTTTCCGGCACAACAACGATTTCGTTCGTTCCGCTGAAAAGCAACTTGAGCGCCTGCACGTTACACGCCGTGGAACTGGATGTGAAAAGTGTAGTTCTGAAAGGAAGGAAGAACCTTCAGTTCGTCAATTCAGGAAAACAACTCGCTATCAGCCTTGATCGTGCATACGGCTTTTCAGACACAGTCACATTCTCTGTTAGCTATTCCGCCACCCCGAAAAAAGGAATGTATTTCCTTTCCCCCGACAGTACGAACCCGCGACGTAAAGCCCAGATTTGGACCCAGGGCGAGGATATGGACAACCGGCATTGGTTTCCGTGCTGGGATTTTCCGAATGACCGGGCCACCTCGGAGGTAATTGCCACAGTCCGGGATTCGTGGTCGCTTCTCTCCAACGGCAGGCTCGTGAACGTCCGGCACGACAAGAAGAACAAGACAAAGACTTTTCACTGGTCCCAATCAAAGCCGCATGTGGCATATCTCGTCATGATCGCCGCCGGACAATACGAAATCGTTACTGAAAAATTCAGGAACATCCCGCTCGAATACTACGTGTACAAAGAGAGGGCTGAAGATGGTGTTCGCAGTCTTTCGGCGACAGCCGGCATCATGGAGTATTTTGAGAATGTGACAGGATTCCCGTATCCGTGGGAGAAGTACGCCCAGATTTTTATCGACGATTTTATGTGGGGAGGGATGGAGAATACGACGGCGGTTACGTTGAATACGTCGTATCTCATCGACAGGCGCGGCTTGCTGGATTTTACTGCTGATGATGTCGTTGCTCATGAACTAGCCCACCAGTGGTTCGGCGACCTCGTGACCTGCCGCGATTGGTCGGAGCTCTGGCTGAACGAGGGCTTTGCGAATTACTACGAGGCGCTCTACAAACAACATGCCCGCGGATTTGATGAGTTCCAGCTCAGCTTGATGGAACAGGCGGCTGGTATCATCTCGCTTGAACAGCGCGAAGGCCGCAGACCGATAGTCAGCGTCAACAGTTTTCCCGGGAACCTCTACTCGAAGGGGGCGTGGGTTCTGTATATGCTGCATCATGTTCTTGGCCAGGAGGAATTCCACCGGGCAATGCGTCTGTACCTGCAGCGCAATGCCTTTACAAGCGTCGGTACGTGTGATCTCATGAAGGCGGTGGAAGATGCGACCGGGCAGAACATGGATTGGTTCTTCGACCAATGGGTGTTCAAGGCCGGATACCCCCGATTGGAAATAGCGTCCTCATACGACGAGGCCTCCGGAAATCTCCTTCTTACAATTCGACAGACGCAGACGATTGACAGTCTCGCCGGCCTGTTCCGGTTTCCGCTTGACATTGAATGCACAGTTTCTTCCGGCAAGACTCTGACGCGGGTGTGGGTAGAGAAATATGAGCAACAGGTTTCCATTCCGTTGAACGAAAAGCCTCTCATGGTCATTCCGGACAGGGGAATGAAGGTACTGAAGGAGTTGAAGTTCGAGAAATCGAAAGAAGAACTCATCTATCAACTTCGCAATGCCGCGGATATGGCTGATAGAATCCTAGCAGCGCGGCAGTTGAGGCCGTACCCGGAGGATAGCGACGTGTTTTCTGCACTCAAAGATGCGGCATTGAGCGACCGCTTCTGGGCCGTACGCCGTGAAGCAGCGATCTATCTGGGTGTCATGACGTATCCCGGCGTCAAAGAAGCGATGTTTCACATTTACAACGACACCAAGTCCGCCGTGCGCAACGCTGCAATTGTTGCTTTGGACAAGCATGCGTCAATTGACGCTGTGGATTTTGTCAAGCAAGCTCTTGCCGCCGATTCGAGCTACATCGTTCAGGCATCGTGCTTGAATCTTCTGGCGGAAATTGACTCTGCCAATGTGTTCAGCATTGCCCGGCAGTACGTCGATATCGAATCGCATCGCGACATTCTTCGCCGCGCAGCTCTTCAGGCGTTTAGCAGCATTCAAGAATCCGCATCAATTCCGTATGCAATCAAGTATGTAGAGCCCGGAAATGCCCCGGATATCCGCGGGCTTGCGCTGGATATTCTGCGTAATGTAGGTGAAGGTTCCTCCGATGCCCGCGCGGCTGTCATCCTGCTTGCGTCCGATTTCAATTCTTCCATGCGTAAAAACGCTGTCCGCATACTCGGCATGTGGGGGGGAGGCGATGCAATGGCCGTTTTGCAAAGGCGCATGGAACAAGAGTCGGACGACGATGTGAGACTGGAAATCGAATCTGCACTCGATGAGTTTAGAGGTAGCGTGAAATCCGAATAGCCCACGTTTGGCGTTCGGACATTTCATTTTCTCGGTTCAGAATGCACCCCTTCCTTCACAGATGATGTTGCTGCCCGCGAAGAATCATTAAGAAGAATTCACTATTCACCTCTTGACAATTAACTCACCTGTTCTTATAATCGTACATATCGAACATAACGAGTTATACGAAAGTACAGAAGAAAGGTCTGGAGGAGTGAAAGTAATGAGTACAGGTGTCGAAAAGCACTCAAAATTCAACGAAATTATGCTGCCCTACTCCGATATGCTCTACAACTACGGATTCTACTTGACTGGGTCAGTTGACGATGCCAGCGACCTTCTCCAGGAGACCTTCTTGAAGGCTTACCGCTTCTTCGACAAGTTTGAACAGGGTACCAATGCAAAGGCGTGGCTGTATCGCATTATGCGGAATACCTTCATCAACGAATACCGTCGGGTGAAAAGGCAGCCTGAAATAGTCGAGTATGACGAGCAAATCTCCCCGTACCAATTCATGCAGCACGATACGCAGTACTCGAACGATTTGCGCGACCGCGTTGAACACCACGTTCTCGGTGACGAAGTTTCCGGGGCAATCGCGGCGCTCCCTGAAAAATTCAAGAGCGTAATTGTGCTGAGGGATCTTGAGGATCTGCCGTACGAAGAAATTGCCGAAGTTCTCGACATCCCCATCGGCACAGTTCGTTCACGCCTTCATAGGGCGAGAAGCATTCTGTACAATAACCTGAAAGAATATGCCAAGAACACGGGCTACGAAACAGGAGAGAGCTTTAATCCGGCCGAGTTTGCGCTTGCGGTTTAGGCGATTTTCAGTTTCTTGAGGAGCGACCGGATCATCATGGCGGTGGCGCCCCAAATTACCTTATTCTGCCAGTTGTAGTACCAGACCTCGTGCTTGCTGCCATGAAACTCCCGCAGTTCTATCCGGCCGTTCGACGGTTGAGAGAAGAAATCCAATCCCACACGAAACACTTCCGCAACTTCATCATTGTTGGGGGCAAGTTCAGGCAATTCCTGAATCACACCCACAACCGGCGTAATGACGAAACCCGTCGGAGTTGCCATATCATCGAGCATACCGGCAATCTCAATACACGACTCGGTCAACCCGATTTCTTCGCGGGCTTCGCGAAGCGCCGTATGAAAAACATCGCGATCCGCCGCATCAACCATCCCTCCCGGAAAGGAAATTTGCCCCTTGTGCGTTTCAACCGATTCAGTTCGCTTTGTGAAGAGGAGATCAAGAGATTTTCCCGCCACTATGAGGGGAACGAGAACGGCTGCGCGGGAATAGCCCTCGATCGAAAGTGATTTGCGCGGAGACTCATTTGATGCCGTGAGCAAGGCTTTGATTTCGTCGAGCGTGAGGTTGCGAAACATGGCTCGAATATAGGAAAGAAGGGGAGAAGCTGCAAAAAAGTGGGGGCCGAGCTTGACTAATTGCAACTCCCTGTAGGACAGCGTATATTGAATATGAGCAATCATTCCTTCATCACCTTCATGAGAAAAAGCGTATGCGAAAACTGATTCTGCCAGCAGCAATCATTCTTGGCGTTTTTGTCGTGTTATTAGAGGCTTCAGGGTGGGGCTGGAATACACATCGCTTCATCAATCGTACCGTCGTGTATCATCTTCCCAACCGGATGATGCTGTTCATTCAGGACAGTTCCTTTTTCGCTGCACACGCCCATGACGCTGATGTTCGCGTCGACTACGGCGATACCAGCCTTTATGCCGAGCGACCCCGTCATTTCATGGATATTGATGACTATCCGAATTTCCACAATCTGACAAGAAGTCTTGACACTTTGATTATGCAATACGGATGGGAACGGGTGAAGGCAAACGGCACGAATCCGTGGGCGACGGTTTGGAATTACGATTCACTTGTGGCCCAGCTCAGCCGCGGCGATTGGAATCAGGCAAAGCTCACCGCCTCCGACCTCGGGCATTACGTCGGTGATGCGCATCAACCGCTGCATAATACACTCAACTACAACGGACAGTACACGAACAACTACGGCATTCATTCCCGCTACGAAACGACGATGCTCAGCCCGACATACTATCTGTCGCATCTCTTCATTACGCCGGATACGACGTACTACGTTGCCGACAGGATCAACTACATCTTTGACTACATCATTCACACCAACAGCTATGTTGATACGGTGTTGCAGGCCGACACGTACGCGAAGATCGTTTCGGGTTGGAACGGAAGCGGCACGGCTCCGGCCTCGTACTACAATGCTCTGTGGTTGAAGACGAGGGCCATCACGCTTGAGCAAGTCCAGCGCGCAACGGAAAGTCTCGCAGCACTCTGGTTTTCAGCGTGGATTGATGCCGGCCTGATTTCAACAACAGGCGTATTGCCTGACGTTGCCACGGTTCCCTCGGAGTTTTCGCTTTCGCAGAACTATCCCAATCCCTTCAATCCCTCCACGACGATATCCTACCGGCTGCCGGTCGGCGGGACGGTTTCCCTTAAAATCTACTCCACAGACGGAAAGGAAGTTGCTATCCTGGTCGGGGAAAATCAATCGGCGGGAGAACATTCAGTGCAGTTTGTTGCCTCAAGCTCGCTTGCTTCGGGCATGTATTTCTGTCAACTCAGGATTGGCAACTTTTCTCAAACAATCAAACTTGTTTTGATGAAATGAGATTGAGAAAAACCTGAGCAGAGAGAAGTTGATTTTTCTAAATAAGAACTTATCTTTACCTGTGAGGTGACATGGTGTGTTCCTCGCAGCCGCGAAATGCCACCACTGCAATTACATCCGGAGCAATCCCCGCTCGCCGGTTAGATACTCATAGCGAATCAATCACCAAAGGAGGGCCCTGACCATGGCTGATACGAGAACTCCCAATGCCGCAAATATCAATGATACGGCAGTGGAGGAGCTACGTTCGCGAGTTCGAGGAACTGTACTTCGCCCAACTGACGGCAGCTATGACGACGTCCGAAAAATCTGGAACGGCATTATCAACAAACATCCCGGCGTTATCGTACAATGCACGGGTGCCGCCGATGTGATGGCTGCCGTGAATTTTGCGCGGGACAATGAACTACCCCTGGCAGTGCGGGGCGGCGGGCACAACGTCTCAGGCAATTCGGTTTGCGATTACGGAGTCGTGATTGACCTTTCTCCGATGCGCCGTGTTCGGGTTGATCCTTTCAACGGAACGGCGCGCGTGGACGGAGGAGCAAAACTCGGGGATGTGGACCATGAGGCGCAGGCCTTCGGCCTTGCAGTTCCAGTCGGCGTCGTGTCGGCCACAGGAATTGCTGGTCTTTCGCTCCACGGAGGAATGGGCTTCCTCACCCGCAAGTACGGGCTCACCTGCGACCATATTCTCTCCGCTGATGTCGTCACCGCCAATGGTAAGATGGTGGTGGCCGACGCGAAGAACAACGCTGATCTGCTCTGGGCACTTCGCGGAGGTGGAGGAAGCTTTGGTGTTGTGACCTCGTTTGAGTTCAAGCTTCGTCCTGTCGGGCCGGACGTATGGATGTGCATCGTGATGTATCCTGTAGCGGAAGCGAAGAACGCCTTGAACACATGGAGGAAGTTTATGGAGACCGCACCGGAAGATGTCATGAGCATTGCCATCTACTGGAATGCCCCGCACGAGGAACCGGTACCCAAGGAATATCAGGGCGCACCCGTCATTGTGCTTGCGGGATGCTGGAGCGGACCGGTGGAGAAGGGAGAAGCCGTGTTCAAACCCTTGCGTGAAGTGGCAACCCCCGCCGTTGATCTGAGCGGCCCTATGCCGTACCTCGTTGCACAAAAACTGTTCGATCCTGAGTATCCCGACGGTAGGCGATACTACTGGAAGTCCATTTACCTGAAAGAGATCGACGCCGCAGTCATAGACATGTTGAGCGACTACGCAGCCAAACGTCCGTCCTCGTTGACTTCCATTGATGTGTGGTGCCTGGGTGGAGCAATCGGACGCGTGAAGCCGGAAGAGAGCGCGTTCTTCAAGCGGGATGCACCATACATGCTCGGCATCGAAGCAAACTGGGAAGACCCGAAAGACGATGAGTTGAATATTTCATGGACGCGCAGTCTGTACAAGGACGCGGAGAAATACTCACCGGGCGGGATGTACTTCAATTTTCCCGGTTTTCTTGAGGAGGGGGATGATCTGTTGAAGCAGTCGTTCGGAACCAACTATGAACGGTTGCGTCAAGTGAAGGCAAAATACGATCCGCAGAATCTGTTTTCGTCCAACCTGAAGATTTCGGGTAAAGCATAGCGAATGCAAATCCGACCTGTAGCAATGCCGCCCGACGTTACCACACTTCACATCAAGAACATGGTGTGCAACCGCTGCATCAAAGTCGTGCGGGAGGAATTGGGAAGATTGGGAGTTGATGTCAGGAGTATTGTTTTGGGGGAAGTTGTGGTTGCAGGGCCGGTCGATCTCGGCGCGATACGTCCGGTTCTTGTGGAAAACGGTTTTGAACTGATTGAAGATCAGCGGGCGAAAACCATCGAGCACATCAAGCAGGCGGTGCTGAAACTCGTCCGGCGGGACGCCGAAAAAGAGCCGATGCGATTGAAGTACTCGGAGTACATTTCACAGGAAATCGGCAAAGACTATCATTCCCTCAGTACACTATTCTCATCCGTCGAGAATATTACCATCGAGCAATACATCATCCTGCTGCGTATTGAACGCGCGAAAGAACTTCTGAAATACGGCGAGCTGACCCTCAGCGAAATCTCCTACAAACTCGGTTACAGCAGCGTGCAGCATCTTTCCAACCAATTCAAGAAAGTGACGGGCATGACCCCGAGCAAGTTCAAGAAGTTGGTCGGGAATGCGAGGAAGCCGTTGGATGAGGTTGCGTTGCCTTGACTGTATGTGCCGCTTGGACGAGATGGGTTCCACACAGTTGCAAGTGAAGCCCATCTATGCGACCCGCTCAAAACGTATACGAAATTCCCAGTACGAGAATCACGGGCGGTCCGCCGACCCATTGAGATGGTACTTGCACGCCCTTCAGCACAAGAGAGGCTTCGGCCTGAAACATCAGACTCGGCCCGACCGGCAGCGATATTCCACCGTGTACTGCATTCCACAAACCGGGAGCAAACTTGGCATTTGAGCTTTCACCGAACAGCGTATGGTGCGACGCAGCGGCGACGATGCTTCCTCCCACTTTGTATCTGAACCCTGCGTCATTCATCCACTCAAAGTTGATGTTCGGCCGTGTCAGCCACCACGGGTCGCCGCCGAGGTCTTGCGTTTTCGGATAGTAGAGTACAGGAACGCAGAAATACACTCTGTAGTTGTCGCGTTCGTGGAGTATTGTGCGTACGCGGATTCCGTATCCTTCAACGAATGGCGTTATGCCGAACACAACACCGGCGGTTGTTTTGTTTGAAATGCCGTACGCATACTCGGCTATCCCGATATACGGTATGCCGGTTGCCAGCGTGATCTTTGATTGCCCTTTCCGGTTAAGGACGTGATCAAATCTGTCGCTTCGATCCTGAGCAACGGATTGTGTTGCGATAGCCGGGAAGAGTATCAGGCTGAGTATGTGCCGGACATGATTCATGACGTTCTCCTTGATACGTGTGAAACATCTGCGTGTAAAATAGTCGATCGGGCGCGGCTGCTTGTCAGGCGGGGTTCATGGTTTTGTCATATTTTTGTCAACGCCGTTTGCAGGAATAGCGTATTCTTTCCGCATAACGGCCTTCCGGATGTGCAACTTTCCGTCACAATTCTGTAAGGTGTCTGCACTCCCACAGCTGTATATTTGAGTCAATCAATCGATCCACAGAAAAGGAAATCCATGAAATCCGAAGAACTGAAAATCGAAGGCATGTCCTGCGGTCATTGCGTGATGAGTGTGAAGAAGGAACTCGCCAGGCTGCAGAACGTGGAAATCGAAGATGTACAAATCGGGAAGGTGCATGTAAAGTACGACGAATCAAAAATCTCACATGCCGATCTCGTGCGTGCGGTGGATGAAGCGGGCTACAAGGTTGTTTCGTGAAATCGAGAATCAATGACATGAATACCGGTCAACACATGGCAACTCTGACTCTGCCTGTACAGGGAATGACCTGCGCGAGTTGCGTCACGCGGGTTGAGAAAGCCCTGAAGAAAATCGATGGCGTACAGGAAGCCTCAGTGAACCTCGCAAGCGAAAAGGCCAAAGTGGAGTTCGACGCGGCGAAAGTGAACGTCGAGAAACTCCGTGCAGCTGTTGCCGATGCGGGGTATTCGCTTGTGGTATCGGAGACAGAATCAAGCCAATCCGATGGCGGCGAGACCCATCAGAGCCGGACGATGCAGCATCTGAAAAGGGAACTTATCCTCAGCGGCTCGCTCACAGTGCCGATTATGGCGATCAGTATGGCAAGCATGTTTGAGTCATACGCAAGCTGGTCGCCACTTTCGCTTGAACAGACAAACAAGCTGTTGCTGCTTCTGACAACTCCTGTATTGTTCATCCCGGGAAGAAGATTCTTCAAGGGCTTCTGGTCGGCGCTGAAGCATTTCTCCGCCGACATGAATACACTGGTAGCCGTGGGGACGGGATCCGCGTTCGTATTCAGCACCATCGCCGTTCTGTTTCCCGAGGCTTTAGGTCATGCAGGGCATAAGGGACACGTTTACTTCGATACAACAGCGACGATCATTACGCTCATTCTTCTCGGCAAGTTGCTGGAATCGAAGGCAAAGAGCCGGGCTTCCGATGCAATCCGGAAACTCATGGGGCTTCAGCCGAAGACAGCGCGAGTGATGCGAGATGGTGTTGAACAGGACGTGTCCATCAATGATGTTATCGCGGGTGATGCAGTAATCGTCCGGCCGGGCGAGAAGATTCCAGTTGACGGCGTTGTTCTCAGCGGCACGACAACGGTTGATGAATCGATGGTGACAGGCGAAAGCATGCCCGTCGAAAAAAACATTGGCGGCAACGTAATCGGCGGAACGATCAACAAAAACGGCAGCATTACCATGCGGGCGTCCGCGGTGGGGAAGGACACGCTGCTGGCGCATATTGCCCGACTCGTGGAAGAAGCGCAAGGCTCAAAGGCGCCGATTCAAAGTCTCGCCGACAAGATCGCATCAGTGTTTGTTCCGATCGTCATCGGCATCGCCGCCGTTACCTTTGCCGGTTGGTACTTTGCCACTGATGCCGGGTTCAATCATGCGCTCGTGCATTTCATTGCCGTCCTGATCATCGCCTGCCCGTGTGCGCTCGGGCTTGCAACGCCGACGGCGATCATGGTGGGAACGGGACGTGGCGCAAATCTCGGCATACTCATCAAGAATGCCGGGAGTCTTGAGCGTGCCCATCGCATTCAGACCATCATTCTTGATAAAACAGGAACGATCACCGAAGGAAAACCGAAGGTCACTGATGTTGTGGCTTTCGATGGTTTTGATGAGGTGACGATTCTGAAACATGCTGTATCTCTCGAAAGGAAATCCGGGCATCCGCTGGGGAATGCAATTGTTGAGTATGCGCAAAGGAACACTGTTGCAGCCGTTGAAGCCGAGGCGTTCCAATCCCTTACAGGATTTGGCGTGGCCGGAGTTGTTGAAGGATTGCCGGTAGCGGTCGGAAATCTTTCCCTGCTGAAAGAGTACGCGATTCATTTGAACGGAAGAGAAGAGCGGTTGACCAGATTCGCTGCGGACGGGAAGACGCCGGTATTTGTAGCAATCGATTCCAAACCAGCGGGCATCATCGCCATTGCCGACACGATCAAGCCGACATCGGCGGAAGCAATTCGTCGCATGAAGCAAATGGGATTGGAAGTCGTGATGATCACCGGCGACAATCAACGCACGGCGAATGCCATTGCGACGCAAGCAGGAGTTGAGAGAGTGATTGCGGAAGTTCTGCCGCAGGACAAGGCACGATCTGTTCAGGAGTTGAGAAAGGAAGGGAGGACAGTCGCAATGGTCGGCGATGGCATCAACGATGCCCCGGCACTCGCGGCAGCGGATGTCGGCATCGCCATCGGCACTGGAACT
This sequence comes from Bacteroidota bacterium, assembly GCA_019637975.1. Lineage (NCBI taxonomy): Bacteria > Pseudomonadati > Bacteroidota > Bacteroidota bacterium. The sequence continues at coordinate 101,400 of JAHBUR010000007.1, forward strand.
GACATTGCAATGGAAGCAGCCGACATAACGCTGATGCGCGGCGACTTGATGAGCATCGTTCACGCGATTCGACTTTCGTCGGCAACATTGCGGACGATCAAACAGAATTTCTTCTGGGCGTTTGTGTATAATACCGTCGGCATCCCTCTCGCGGCATTCGGACTATTGGACCCGATGATGGCCGCGGCGGCGATGGCCTTCAGTTCGGTAAGCGTGGTAAGTAATTCGCTCCGACTCAAACGCTTTCGGTGATGTTTGCGCTTTCCGTGTTTTCTTCCTATATTTTCAACCACAAACACGTGGCTCAACAAAGCCACGTGAAGTGTTTACGGCGGGATAGCTCAGCCGGTTAGAGCGTCGGAATCATAATCCGTAGGTCGGGGGTTCGAATCCCTCTCCCGCTACCCTCTTCAAGTCTCCGGAGATATGTACTCCGGATCATTATCACGCAGTCTATCATTTTGTACTGACCTGCTTCAGCGAAGTTACCCATCTTCTTCACCCATGCGACGCAAAAATATGCGAGTGTCTTTGAATAGTCATTAGTGGGTGGGATGAGTGTTGAGATTGCTTACATACACTGCACACAGCGATCACATTCACAAACAAAGTTATTGATTAGAACTTTGGGTTAGCGTATAATGGAGGTGTCGATGCTTTCCGGCATCGAGATCCACTTTGTTCTCTTACAATCCATTCCGACGAGTCAACGATTGTGCTCATGAAAGTTCTGACATTTCTACAGCCATGTGAGTTGTCCGTCGATGTTTCTTTCCTCTTCGCGAATCTTTTCTTCCCGTCGTTTCAGGAAAAATCCAGTTTAATCGTATCAAAAATACTCCCCTGTATTTGTTTTCCCATTCTCGCCGGTTTCTTGGCCATTCACAGGCCAGGGATTGCTCCGGCAATAACCGCAGAATCACAACCATACTTACACAAAAACTAATGGAGATTGCCGCATGACGAAGAGATGGAGAGTAAGCCCTGTGTCACTGCTACTACTCGCAGCAGTTTTTCTTGTGGCCACAAAAGCGGAAAGTCAGACACACGGAATCAGCGCAGAAGAACTCGCTGCGCGCGCACACATCGTTGCGGTCGGCAGTGTACAGTCGATGCAGTCGGAATGGTCTTCCGATAGAACCAAAATTGTCACGAACGTGACAATCGCCGTCGACCAGTACTTGAAGGGAAGCCGGCAGGATCGGACTTTAACGATCACCGTTCCCGGCGGAGAAGTGGACGGTGTAGGAGAATTGTACAGCCATGTGGCCAGGTTCCGACAGGATGAAGAAGTAGTGGTGTTCGCCGAACGCGATGCGGGAGGAGTATTGCGTGTAGCCGGAGGTGAGCAGGGAAAACTGAGTCTGACAACCGAACGGTTTTCGGGCAAGCGTGTTGTTGGTGAAGGCGAATTACTTGAGGCATTTGCTACACGTGTCAGAGGTGCCGCTCAGAATGGTCAGTAGATGATTCATCGGAGGGGAAGGGATACAGAACCAAGAATCGATTCAGACTTAATAAAACGAGACTATGATAATGAAGAAAAACAGCGGGATTTCAGTCCGGGCAATTCTGATAACGCTTGCGACAATCTTGTTCGGCAGCCAGCCAATGGCGCAGGCGCAACCGAATTCGACGGTCGTTCCCTATTTGGGGACGGGATACAAGTATATGCAAGTAAGCTGGGGCTTGCTTTCAGGATTTGAATCGCCGGGCTACGACGATAACGCGTGGGCAACGGGCGATGCCGGCTTTGGATCGATAGGAGGTTGCACGCTCAACACTACAGCGAATGTGAAGACTTCATGGTCGGTCAACACCGACATTCTTGTACGAAAGTGGTTCTCGCTGCCTGGCGGTGCACGCAACGTGATGATCCGTATTGCGATTGACAACGATGTTCAGGTGTTCTTCAACGGGCAGGACGTTTCGGGTGGGTTGCGAACACGCGAGGGTTGTGCTGTTCGGGACAGTTATGTATTTGGCGTACCCGACGAGTTCCTTGTCACCGGAAGCAACCTTCTCGCAATTCGCGGCCGCGACCGCGGCTCGGAGTCGTATCTTGATGCTGAAGTGTTGGCGGATATTCCCGTTACTGTGATAGTCACCAATACGCTCGACAGCGGAGGCGGCTCATTGCGTGATGCTCTGGCAGTCACCAATGCGAGCAAGGCAATTGATACCATCAAGTTCAATATCCCCGGTACGGGTGTACGGACGATAAGCCCTGCATCGCCATTACCGACGATTGATCGTCCGGTGGTGATTGATGGAACAACCCAGCCCGGATTTGCCGGTACGCCTCTAATTGCGTTGAATGGAGTAGACGCCCCTGATCATACCAACGGTTTTCATATCACAGGGGGCTCCTCCACAATCAAAGGTCTAATGATCAGCGGCTTTCACGCGCACGGAATAAAGATCTCCGTACTTTCTTACAATACAATTTTGGAAAATGCCATAACCGGGAACGGCAAAGCGGGTATTGTCGTCGTGTCCGGGCTCGGCAATCGCATTTCGCGGAACCGGATATACGAGAACGGCGAGTTGGGAATTGATTTGAGCGACAACGGAATTACGCCGAATCAGCCCCCTTCGCGCCCGCCGACACCGCGCCCCGAAACGTCATCTCTCCCGAATTTCGGGCAGAACTATCCTGTGTTGTATTACGCAGATGTCGAGTCGTCGTTTGTGCGCGGCTCTGTCAACAGTTGGCCGCACAATCTTCTGACAATTGAGGTTTTCCGGAACGATGTTATCGATCCGACGGGTTTCGGTGAGGGCAAAACCTTCATAGGAACAGCAACTTTCAGATCGGATGCAAACGGTAATGCCGTGTTTTCCATTCCCTCCCTTGTTCCGCTCTCTGCCGGTCAGTTTCTTTCGGCAACTGCAACAGACTCCGCGGGGAATACATCGGAATTCTCCGGGAATATTATTGTCGGGGTTCGGACCAAGATTTACGGAGATCATTTTGTTGTCAATACAACATTCTCCGGCATTCCTTTGCGTTGGGCGAACGGCGAAGGCGTATATTCGTTGAGCACGGACATCCCACCCTCTTTCATACCTCCGATTGACAATGCATTTGGCACCTGGAGCGCCCTTCCACAGCTCAACTATTCAAAAGTTGGTTCTCCAAGTAACAACGTTTGGGGCGGCTTGCCCGACGGTGTGAATAATGTTGCGTGGATTACTTCAAGTTGGATATACATTACCGGAGCCGACCCGGGCACAATTGCGGTAACACGAGTTCGCTACAACAGCGTCACCGGAGAGTTCACGGATGTGGATATTGCCTTCAACGCCGAGCATTTTCCCTTCGTGATCGTCCCTCCGAATCCTTCTCCGGCAGATACGGCGGGGAAGAAGGATGTACAGAACGTTGCGACACACGAAATCGGACACTATAGCGGATTGGGGGATATTTATGATCCCGGGTATCCGCAGTACGTTCCGTTCATGGGAGAGGGAAATGATTTTGTGACGATGTACGGCTTCATCAAGAACGGCGAAGTATCAAAGCGCGAGTTGCATCCGCCCGATACTGCCGGTATTGGCTACATCTTCCGGAGCATTCCTCAAAGTAGAGTTGATGTGATACTCGTTTTCGACGGGGCGGGAACATTCGCCTCAACCGAGCAGGCTTTCGAGCCGGCAAAAAACAGCGCGTTGGAACTCGTTCAGAAGCTGAGAGTGGGAGATCGGATTGGCATTGTCCGTTTGCCCAATACAGTCGTTTCCGACCTCATTTCTATTCAGGACAATGCATCGCGACAGCTTGCGAGTACGAGAATCGAAGCAATGGCCGCCGGAGGGACGAGTTTTCTGGGGCAAGGATTGCAAACAGCACAGTCTGTGTTGAATACATCTCCGTTGATGAATCAGGGAAGGGCGATGATTCTGTTCAGTGCGGGAGATAACAACGGAACGCCCGATGCGCTCAGCGTTCTGCCATCTCTCAAAACCTCCCAAACCCGCTTGTTTACGCTCGGTTTCGCCGGAAATCCGGGCCAAGATCTGAGCAGCAGACTCGCTGACTCTACAGGCGGCTCATATCACCTTGCCTCCGATACGACACTCAGCCAAATTGTGAACGAGATTTGGAACACGATTACCGGCACACAGTTGCTCGCCGATACGACGTTTCTTTCGAACGCGCCCGGACTCACGTGGCAAGGAGGGTTGACGTGGCAGGGTGGTTTGACATGGCAGGGGGCGGTTGATCCCGGCACGTCGCTTCTTCTTCCGGGCCTGACATGGCAGGGGAGCACGTTTCTGTTGAGTCTGTTGCCGCCCACTCCCGGCGACACAATTACACCATTCAACTACACAAACTTCCCCGGCGTGGAACACATCACCGGCCCGACGTTTGCTTTCTACCGCATCCGCAATGCGGCGCCCGGAATTTGGAGGTTGCACGTTAACGGGGCCAACACCACTCCCGAGCCACCCTCCCCCGAAGAACTCAGGCTTTCGCTTGTTGCAATAACAGACGTGACCATGTCGCTGAAGTTCAACAAGCTGAACTATGCCATTGATGAAGTCGTGAGTATTGAGACCCGGCTTTCGCAAGGCGGGCAATCTCCGGGTGGCGAACATGTATTTGGCGGCGGCCCGATTACTGACGCGGAGGTTTTGGCCGATGTGATAGTGCCGGGAAGTCCCGGGTTCCAGACTGTTGCTTTAACACACACCGGAGCGGGAATTTACGGGGGTTCATTCACCAATACGGCAGTCGGAGGGAGCTACAAATTTATAGTCCGTGCCCGCGGTCAGGTTGCCGCTGCCGATAGTTTCAAACGGCAAGTCGAGCAATCGGTATATGTTCTTGCCCCGTTTTCCACAAATGCGGTTTTGTTTGCCGGTGCCGGAATCGACCTCGGGGCGGATGTTGTTGTGAATTCGGGCGATGTCATTGTTAATAATGCCCGACCCGGAAGTCAGGTCGAGTTGTCACTCGGGGCCAAAGCAACAACTCCTGCCGGATTCAGCGTGCGTGCCAACAGAATATCGCTGAAGAGTCATGCGAAAGTATTCGGAGATGCGTACTATAATAGCCTCACAAATCAGGGAACAATCAGCGGTTCGCGGAACACGCCTCTGAGTCTCCCGGTTGTTCCGGCCCTTCCGCCGTTCGAAACGGCGACAGCCGGAACGCAGGACATCACGGTTGCCACCAAAAAGGCGACATCAATTGCTCCGGGAACATACCGGGATATTGTGGTGCAACCGCAGGCAACGCTAACTTTCAATGGTGGAGGTGTCTACCAATTCAGATCGATTACAACGAAAAGCAAGTCAAGGCTGCTGTTTAACGGACAAAGCCGCGTTCGCGTCGTCAAGGACGTGAATGCCGATGCCGACACGTACATCGGGCCGGCACAAGGAAGCCCGATTGACGCATCAGGAATTCTCTTCTTTGTCGGCGGTACGGGAACACAAGCAGTCGTACTCGGCCCGAAGGCCATCGTATTTGCCAACTTCTATGCTCCGAACGGAAACATCACGTTCAAGGCACAGACGGAGGCTACGGGCGCCTTCCTCGCCAATACCATCAATGCCGATGCAAAAGCGATGATTACTTTGGGGAGCGCATTCTCCGGAATCCTCAAGCCTGCCGCAGGCGGATGGACACTCGAGCCGGAGGCAATGAACGGGGAAGGAATCCCGACCACGTTTGCCTTGGAACAAAACTACCCCAATCCTTTCAATCCTGCCACTACTATCCGGTTTGCGTTGCCAGAGCAGCGTACCGTGAGCATTGTGGTGTACGACATCCTCGGCAGAGCCGTAAGAACCCTGGTTCAAAATACGTACGACGCAGGGCGATATGATGTTGTATGGGACGGGAAGAACGACCAGGGACAGCAGGTCAGCAGCGGCGTGTTCTTCTGCCACATGAAAGCGGGAGAGTTTTTAGAACAGAAGAAGATGATGTTCTTGAAGTAAGGCCGGACTTGCATAATCTTCCGGTCGTCACTACCTTTACACCGGAAGCTGTTGTGATGAGGAGGTGTCATGAAGCGATTGTGACACCTCTTCTGTTTTTCAAGAAAGTAGCCCATCAGTGATTCGGAAACACAAGCACGCGATGTTATTCATTACAGGTTGCAGAGTTGCGGCCCTTTTTCTTGCTGTCCTGCTCGTTTACGCGAATTCCTTTTCCCAAGCCAAACTCAGGTTCTCGCATCTGGACGTCCGGCACGGGCTTTCCCAGAGTTCGGTGACATGCATCTTTCAGGATAGTCAAGGATTCATGTGGCTTGGAACGCAGGAAGGCCTCAACAGATTCGACGGATACACCTTTGTCGTCTTCAAGCATAACCCGGCCGACGAAAGGAGCCTGAACGGCAACTTCATCGTTTCCATTTACGAAGATAAGGACGGTGTTCTGTGGTTTGAGACACTCACCAATGCCGAGGTTCTCAACCGGTTCGACAAACTCACAGAGACGTTTACGGAGGTACAAAAGGACAGCATTGACCTGAAGAATGCAAAATTCAGTTCAGTTTTTCCCTGGTATGAGGATCATGCAGGCGTTCGCTGGGAAAGGAAGCCCGGCGGAGGGCTGAGGAAGCTTGATACAAAAACCGGCATTCAAACGGAATACAAGAATGACCCCGCCAACCCCCGAAGTCTGAGTGACAACAGAGTATATTCCGTGTACGGAGATCGCTCGGGCACGATATGGATAGGAACCCGTGGTGCCCTCGAACGCTACGATCCGGCAACCGATTCCTTCATCCACTACAAAAAGGAAGTCGGCAATCCGAATTCGCTGAGCGACAATTGGGTGTGGCCCATTTTTGAGGATCAACTAGGCACGCTATGGGTCGGCACGGTGAACAGCGGCTTGAACAGGTTTGATCGGGAGTCGGGCGTATTCACGAGCTACCAGCATGAGGATACCGACCCGAGAAGCTTGAGCAGCAATTGGATTTTTTCCATTTATCAGGATCGGTCGGGGCTTCTATGGGTTGGCACAAGCGGAGGCGGCGTGAACACGTTTCATCCGGGTTTGACTTCGTTCACCCATTACGCGAGAGATTCCCGGAATCCGAACAGCCTGAACGACAACCAGGTGAGAACAATCCACGTGGATCGTTCAGGCATTGCATGGATCGGAACGCCCGGCGGCCTCAATCGTCTGGATAAAGCGAAGAAAACCTTCACCCACTATAAATCCGATCCCGCCAACCCGAAAAGTCTGGGAGATGTTCCGAATGTTATTTATGAAGATCGTTCAGGTGTGTTGTGGGTTGGAACGATGAGTAACGGCCTCGACCGGTTCGACCGGCAGACGGGAACGTTCATACATTATCGCCGCGATCCCGCCAATCCGAAAAGCCTCAGCGATAACAGAATCTATGCATTGCTCGAAGACAGGAAGGGCACGTTTTGGGTCGGGACAAACGGCGGCGGGTTGAATAAATTCGAAAGGGCATCCGGAACATTCAAAACGTACAACCATGATCCGAATATTCCGGCCAGTTTGAGTGCAAGAACGGTATGGGCAATTCACGAAGACCATGAGGGTGTGTTGTGGGTCGGAACAGCCGCCGGCGGCCTCAACCGGTTTGATCCTGAAACGGAAACATTCACCGCTTTCAAGAATGACAAGTCAAATCCCTCAAGTCTGAGCGACGATGTTGTCGTTTGTATCTATGAAGATCGGCTGCATAACCTCTGGGTCGGTACTACCGGCGGGTTGAACCGGCTCGACCGCGCAACGGGGAACTTCACAATCTATCGTGAGACGGAGGGCCTGCCGAACAACAGCATCTTCGGAATTCTGGAAGACGGGAAGGGATATCTCTGGCTCAGCACCAACAAGGGATTGTCGAGATTCGATCCGGTGAATGAAACGTTCCGCAACTACGATGCGAGCGACGGCTTACAAGGGGAAGATTTCAATCAGAATGCCTATGCAAAGAACTATTCCACCGGTGAAATGTACTTCGGAGGCAACGGCGGCTTCAACGTTTTCCATCCTGACCGCGTGCAGGACAATCCGTTCGTTCCGCCCGTCGTCTTCAGTACATTTCGCAGATACAATACGGATGACAGTGAAGGAAAGGCTATCGAAGAACGGGGCATTCCTGTAAGAGACAAGATTGAGTTAACGTACAAAGACAATATCGCAACATTCGAATTTGCCGCGCTGAGCTACTACAACGTGTTCAAGAACCGTTACACGTACAAGCTGGAAGGCTTCAGCGACAACTGGATTCAGCTCGGCACCGAGCACAGGGCAACGTTCACCAACCTCGATCCCGGCACTTACACTCTGCGTGTGAAAGGCTCGAACAACGACGGCGTGTGGAACGAGCAAGGCACGGCAATGATTCTCATGGTCACTCCGCCCTGGTGGAAAACAGCCTGGGCTTATGCGGGATATGTGTTGATGTTCTTTGGAGTGCTGTATCAGCTTCGCAAGTTTGAAATCAACCGGCGGGAGCAGAAGGCACTTGTGCGGGAATCCGAACTGCGGGCGAAGGCTGCGGAAGCGGAAAAGCGGGCGCTGGAAGCCGAAAACGAACGCAAGACGAAGGAATTGGAAGAGGCGCGGCAACTTCAACTCTCCATGCTTCCTCGCGAAGTACCGAAACTCCCTCATCTGGAGATTGCCGTGTTCATGAAAACTGCGACCGAGGTAGGCGGCGACTATTACGATTTCCATCTCGCGGAAGACGGCACACTCAGCATCGCGTGCGGCGACGCAACCGGACACGGCATGCAGGCAGGAACTGTGGTTACATTGACGAAAGGACTCTTTACATCGGATGCTTCCCGGCTCGATATCAAATCATTCCTGAACCATTGCAGCAAAGCAATCAAGGATATCAAGTTGGGCCGGCTGCTGATGGCCATGACGCTCGTAAAAATCAACAATCACAAGATTTCCTTCGCAACGGCCGGGATGCCGCCCGTTTTCATTTGCAGAAACGGCAGCGGAACGGTTGAAGAGGTATTGCTCAAAGGCATGCCGTTAGGTGCAATGAGAAATTTTCCCTACATTATCCACGAGGAAGAATTGCAGGCCGGCGATTCACTGCTAATGCTGACCGACGGCCTGCCCGAGCAGAAGAACGCCGCTGGAGAAATGTTCGACTATGCCCGGGTTCACGAGGTGTTGAAGGAGGCGGCAGGCGAAACACCGCAAGAGTTGATCAACCGGCTCGCATTGTCGGGCGACGAGTGGATGAAGGGGGCTGTGCAGGAAGACGACATCACGATGATTGCCGTAAAGATGAAGGATTGACCCCCATGCATGATACCGTAGCTTTGAAAATCGAACTTCCTAAGATTCCCGATATCGAGTTGGTTGCGATTGAAGGGCTGGAACGTCTCGGCCGCCATCTCGGAATCACCGACGAGAAAGTTGGGGAAGCCCGCGTACTCGTTACAGAAGCGATCATCAATGCGCTGGAACATGCAGGCGAAGAGAACCCGGTTGTCCAGGTCGAATTCACGATGTCCAAACAAGAGTTGACGATTTTTGTCAGGGATTACGGGAAGGGATTCCAGCCTTCGGCAATTCAATCGCCGGACATCGGGAAGAAATTCGGCTCGAAAGACAAGCGCGGGTGGGGATTGCATCTGATGAAATCAATGTCGGATGATTTCCGCATCGAGTCGAAAGAAACAGGAACAAAGATTACGCTCATCAAGAAACTGACGTAGGATCGACAATGGAACAAGAGTTTACACTGACATCAGAAGTGCAGGACGGGTGTCTGGTGATTGCAACATCGGGATATGTCAACAACAAAGGCGGCGAAGCGATTGCGCAGGAGTTCAGCAAGCATTTTGACGCCGGCATCAAGCGCGTGATCATCAACCTGGCGCAATCAAAAGTTGTCAACTCCATCGGCATGTCTTTTCTGATCGAGATCATCGAACGGCTGGAAGAAACAGGCGGCAAGCTCGTGTTCACCAACTTGGATCCCGGTGTCGAGAAGATGCTTTCTATTATGGGATTGTTCAACTTTGCAGGGAAAGAAAAGACCGTGCAGGATGCCCTCAAGTCATTCTCAATATAGCAGTTGCGGGCACCCACGTGGCATCTCAGCATCTCGTTGACCGGCTTTCTGTTCAAATTGATTCATTGCAGGATGGATTTGAAGCCCTCACTCGTGCTACGAACCTGAAAGAACTGTCCCGACAGTTCTTCCATCTTCTTCGCGGAAATTTCGTCACGTCGGAAATCTCCATTTATCGAAAACAGAAATCCGCCGACTTATGGGAATTTCTGTACGGCAAAGGGCACGAAAGCTCCGAATATCTCGGCGAAGCGTCAACGACGTTTGCGTTGAAGGGATTCGGCGGAAAAGATCCGAAACTGACTGCCGTTCAGCCGCTGGTGGATAAATCATCGGCGGGCGTTGTACTGGGACGCAAGCTCGACGGCAGCACGTATTCATCCCTCGACAAAATCTCACTTCAGATTTTTCTCCAACTCTTCGCAAATGCGTATCAGGCACACCTTCAGCAACGCAAAGAGAAGGAACTCATCTTTTCTCTCAATCACCGTCTGCTGCAACTGAACAGCCTCATCGATACCGGTATCGAATTGACGAGGCCGAGAAAGGGAGTCTCGCCCCCTGTTCTTGCTCTTGAGCGGGCCGCGGTTCTGACCAACGCATCGTGGGGTACATACAAGAAAACCGTTCAGGGGCAGTCAATGGAAGAACTGGTTTTCCCGGCCGGGACGAAGCCGCATCGTATCAAGGACAAGCGCCATCGCATTCATGCGGGATTCAAGTTTCGTGATGCAACATACGCGTTCAATCTGTACGAAAAGGAAAGCCGGGCAGGCACAATCCCGTTTGACGAAACCGACACGATGCTTCTTGCTGCTGTGTGCCGTCAGGTTCATGCAGTGATTGAAAACCAGTTTCTGCATAATGAAGAGTTGGAGAAGCAAAAAATCGAGCAGGATATTGCTGTTGCCGCGGCAATACAAAAGCGGATAATACCGGAAAGACTTCCCGCAATCCCGGGCTACGATCTGTTCGGTATCAATATTCCGACCAAGGCGGTCGGGGGGGATTATTACGATTGTATTCCTTTAGCGAACGGAACGTATGCGTTCATCATGGCGGATGTCGCGGGGAAGGGCGTTCCTGCCGCGTTGCTGGTCAGCAGTTTTCATGCTTATCTGACGGCGTATCTTGAGGTGGAATTTTCCTTGCTGACGCTGGCGCAGAAACTCAACAGCGCAATGTACCGTTCGTCTACTCCCGAACGGTATATTACCGGTATCGTCGGTGTTCTCAATCCGTCGACGGGAGAGTTGGAGACGATCAACGCCGGGCACAATCCGATGTACGTTCACCGGAACAACAGTACGGTGGAGGAATATGCGAATGGCGGCATAGCATTCGGCATGCTCGACATCGACTTTCCGTATCAGAGTGATCGGATCATCATCCAACCGGGAGAACGCGTGTTGCTGTACACGGACGGCGTTCCCGAGGCGATGAACAGCGACGAAAAGCTCTACGACACGAATGATTCGTTCAAGAAATTCATGATCAACAACCGGCCGGAAGGCGCGGAGCATTTCATACATTCGCTCATGAGCGATGTTTCCTCCTTCACAGGGTCGGCTCCGCAAAGCGACGACATTACTGCCCTGTATCTTCTTCGACGTTAACTTCGCCACACTCCATTCGTTGTTCCGAATCAGCATCAGGTCGGGGATAGCAAAAGAATCTCAAATTCCTTATCATGTTCAGTACCTTTTTCAGCGTGCAGATCGACACTCAAAAAGGGCATTATTCGTCGGTGGAGCCCGCTTTTCGGGGTTTCGCCATTTCCAACGGGGGAAACACACAAGCGATGTCGTCGAGAGCCTTTCTCACGCAATTTCATGAGTTCAGCCGCCGGAAACATCTCATTGAAGAGCGTGATCGGATTATTGCCGCAGTCAGCGGCGGGGCCGACTCGATGGTATTGCTGGATTTGTTGGCAAAGGAGCAGGAGTCGTTCGGGCTGACGATTATTGTTGCTCATTTCAACTTCCGGCTGCGGGGAGCAGAATCCGACGGTGATGAAGCCCTTGTCGCGCGCAGCGCGCGCCACTACGGATTTGAATTGTATGTGGAGCATGCCGATACTGAAGCATTTGCCCAGCAGCATCGTGTCGGGATTCAGGAAGCCGCCCGCATGTTGCGGTATGAGTTCTTTGACAAACTGTTGCTTTCGAGCGGATTTGACAAAATTGCCACGGCACATAACGCCGACGACAATGTTGAAACGATCATGATGAATCTCTTCCGCGGCTCCGGCGTAAGCGGACTTGCGGGGATTCCCGTATATCGCGAAGACCGGCGGATTATCCGGCCTTTGCTGTTTGCTGAACGGTCAGAGATTGAGGCCTATGCGGCAGCCGGGCATCTGACGTTCCGCAATGATTCTTCCAACGAGAAGGATTATTACACCCGGAATTTTATCAGGAATCGTATACTCCCTCTGATCAAAGAGGAAGTGAATCGGGGTGTTGTTTCGACGATGAATCGATTGGCGGAAGTGTTTCGTGAGTTGGATGTGTTCCTGAAAGAGACAGCGCACGCCCGGTATCAGCCCGTTGTCGTGTTCGACAGTAATGAGGAGCTGCATCTTTCCATTTCAAAGCTGAGGACAATTCCGAAGCTCATTCAACATTACATTATTATGATGGCTTCGGAAGCGTTCTCCGGAACAAAACTCGAATACGATCAAGTAAGCCGGGTTTTGGAGTTAACAGAAGGGTTGACCGGGTCGCGTGTGGAAATCGACAAGAATTCGGTTGTCTATCGGGATCGGGATCATCTGGTCTTTCGACGCGTTGAAGAGAAGGTGGAGTTCCGGTTTGCAGTTCTTCCGGCTCATCGCTACCGGTTCGAGCGGTTCGAGTTTTCGTCGGAGATTCTTGAAACGCGCAGCGCGCCGACGAACGGGAGGAACACGGAGTATATTGATGCGGACAAGGTCGAAGGCCAGGAACTTGTCATCCGCTCGTGGCGGGAGGGAGATTGGTTCGTTCCGCTTGGCATGACGAGCCGCAAGAAGCTCAGCGATTTTTTCGTTGATGCCAAGATCCCCGTGTTCGAGAAACCGTTTATTCCGATTCTCGAAACAAAACGGGGCGACATTGTGTGGGTGTGCGGATACAGAATTGACGAACGATTCAAAGTGACGTTGGAAACGCGGAGGGTGATGAAACTTCATTTTTCTTTACTACCAAAGCAGAATGCCCTTCAACAAAAAGAGTCTGAAAATTAACGGGGATCGCTTCGTTGTCATGCTGAGCGAGCGTCGGATCAAAGCAAAAGTGAAAGAACTTGCCCGGACGATCAGCAAAGACTACAAAGGCACTGTGCCGGTGTTTATCGGCATACTGAACGGCTCATTCATCTTCTTTTCAGACTTGATTCGTGAAGTGAGTATCGACTGCGAAATCGACTTTCTCAAACTCTCCAGCTACGGAGATGCGAAGATTTCGTCGGGGAACGTCCGGTTGCTGAAGGATTTGAATTGCCAGGTGGAGGGACGTGACATCATCATTGTGGAAGATATCATTGATTCCGGGCTCTCGATGGAGTATATCCGCGATCTGATCCGCCATCAGAACCCAAAGTCGTTTCGCGTTGTTACTCTACTGTACAAGAAAGATGCGGTAAAGACGCAGATGAAGATTGACTACATCGGATTTTCGATTCCTAAGGATTTTGTGATCGGGTACGGCCTTGATTACGCGCAGAAACTGCGGCACCTCAAGGCAATCTACCGGTTGAAGGAAAGCTGATTTTACGTTAACGAGGAAGAGATGGACGAAAAAAAGAAAACAGACGGTGGTATGCGCTCCGGGGATTCGGACAAGAAACGCGGGTTTCAGCGACCAGCAAAAAAACGTCCCGGGCAGCAATTCCGACCGGACGATGATTTCAACTGGAACAGGGTGCTGAAGGTTGTTCTCAGCTGGTCGGCAATTATTGTTCTCGTGTTTGTGATGATGCAGATGTTCAAAGGACCGGAAGGTGCCGAGCAGGAGATCACGTACACCGAGTATCAGGCATATCTGCAAGCAAATGATATCGCCGAGGCCACAATCAAAAAATCGGATTTGGCCAACTACGATTTTCATGGCAAGTTGCGTGAACGCAAGAGAGTGATGCGGGGCGGCAAGGAAGTTGTGTTTGATAAGTTTGTTCTCACCCTGCCGATTCTCGACAGCGCTGTCATAAAGGATTGGACTGACCGCGGGCTCAAATTCACCGTTGTTCGTGAAGACAATACGTGGATCAGCGCGCTGATCGGGATCCTGCCGTGGATATTGCTGCTGGTTGTCTGGCTTATCATCATGCGACGGATGCAAGGCGGCGGGCCGAAGGGCATCTTCTCCTTTGGAAAGAGCCGCGCAAAAATGCTGAACGAAGGCGCCCCAAAGGTGACGTTCCTCGACGTCGCCGGAGCAGACGAAGCGAAGGTCGAGTTGCAGGAGATTATCGAGTTTCTCAAAGAGCCGACGAAATTCCAGAAACTCGGCGGCAAGATTCCCCGCGGCGTGCTTCTCCTCGGCCCTCCCGGTACGGGAAAAACTCTTCTCGCCCGCGCCGTTGCCGGAGAAGCGGGTGTGCCGTTCTTCTCGATTTCTGGTGCCGATTTTGTCGAGATGTTCGTCGGTGTTGGAGCGAGCCGTGTGCGCGATCTGTTTGAGCAGGGAAAGAAAAGCGCTCCCTGCATCATCTTCATCGATGAAATCGACGCCGTCGGCCGTCACCGCGGCGCGGGTCTCGGCGGCGGACATGATGAACGTGAACAGACGTTGAATCAGTTGCTTGTTGAGATGGATGGCTTTGAGCAGAATAGCGGCGTCATCATCATCGCGGCAACCAATCGTCCCGATGTGCTCGATCCTGCTTTGATGCGTCCGGGCCGTTTCGACCGGCAAGTTGTTGTCGATCGTCCCGATGTGAAGGGGAGAGAAGGAATTCTCCGCGTACATACGAAGAATATTCCTCTTGCTGAAGATGTGAAGCTCGAGACGCTTGCCAAGGGCTCGCCGGGACTTGCGGGCGCCGAGCTTGCCAACCTCGTCAACGAGGCTGCGCTTCTTGCCGCACGGCAAAATGACAAGGCCGTTTCGATGCGTCACTTTGAAGAGGCAAAGGACAAAGTGATGATGGGGATGGAACGGAAGAGTATGATCATTTCCGAAAAGGAAAAGAAGATCACTTCCTATCACGAAATCGGGCATGTGTTGGTGGCGCGGATGATTCCCGAAGCCGACCCTGTGCATAAAGTGACGATCATCCCGCGCGGCAGGGCGCTCGGTTTGACAACCTACCTGCCGATTGATGAAAAGCATACATACTCGAAGGCGTATCTCGAAGCGATGATCTGCTACGCATTGGGCGGACGGGCAGCTGAGAAGCTGATTTTTGGTGAGCTGACAACCGGCGCCGGCAACGACATTGAGCGTTCCACGGAAATCGCCAGAAAAATGGTGTGCGAGTGGGGAATGAGCGAGACGCTCGGCCCGTTGACGTACGGCCAGAAAGATGAAGAGATCTTCCTCGGGCGGCAAATCACGCGCCAGAGAAACTACAGTGAAGACACGGCGATTGCCATTGACGCGGAAGTGAAGAAAATTGTCGAGGGAGGTATGAACCGGGCGGAGAAGATTCTCCACGAAAATATGGATTTGCTGCACCGGCTTTCACAAGCGTTGCTCGAACGCGAAATTCTCGACGCAAACGAAATCGACACGATCATCCGCGGTGAAGAGCTTCCGCCGCTGGAAAAACGGGGGAACGGACACATCGAACCTGCCCCTGTTGGCTCCTCCGATATCAAGAAATGAATGGCTTTCCGAATGTCGAGCAGAGTTATGCTGTTGAATTAGTCCGCAAGACGATTCACCTCTGCTCGCTTTCGATTCCCGTCGTCTATTACTTCATCACCAAATCCACGGCGCTGTCCATTCTTCTTCCTCTCACGCTGCTGTTCGGGCTGTCCGATCTTGCCCGCGTCTATCACCCGCCAACCAGGGAACTCTATCACAAGCTGTTTGGCTGGCTGCTGAGAAAACATGAGTTGGATGACGGCGAACGGAATCTCAACGGGGCGACATACGTTCTCATTGCCGCCTGTCTGTTTATCTGGATCTTTCCGAAAGTTGTGTTCATAACCGCCTTCTCCATTCTGATTATTTCCGACACGCTCGCGGCGTTGGTGGGACGCAAGTTCGGCAAGCGCCGGTTTCTCAACAAAAGCCTGGAAGGCGCGGCCGCTTTTTTCCTGAGCGCCCTTGTGGTGGTTGCCCTCACCCCGAAAGTCGATGGCGGGTGGATGGAATATCTGATCGGCGGGATTGCCGCATTGGCGGGAGCCGTTGTCGAGTCGTGGCTCACGAAGTTTGACGACAACCTCTCGATCCCTCTCGTCGTCGGGGCGGTGATGTGGGCGTTGTATGCACTGCTGCTTCCCGCGGTCGACGTGTATGCCCTCGATATGCTTCGCTGAAATTCTGCATGACCAACTTCACACATGTCTATCTTTCCGGCGGGATGGAGTACGCCGACAACGAGGGGCGTGACTGGCGGCAGGAGATGCACACTTGGCTCGAAGAAAACCTCAAGTGCAGAGTCTTCAATCCCAACGTCGAAAGCGACCGCTTCTTTGCCCGCAACTACCCCCGTATCGACGTTCGTGCGCTCAAGGAGAAAGACATCGTGACCTATGCGGCGATTGTTGCGCAACTCGTTGACATCGACTGCAAGGAAATTGCCGAGCGGTCGGAGCTGGTGATTTGTTATTGGGATGATTCCGCGATGCGCGGCGCCGGCACAAAAGGGGAGTTGACGATGGCAAAGTACTTCAGCAAGCCGGTGTACATGGTCACCTCCATGCCCTACACCGAAATTCCCGGCTGGGTGTTGGGATGCACAACGCTGATCTTCTCATCGTTTGATGAGTTGAAGAAGTTTTTGATGATGTGAGCCAATCGATCCCCATCAGCGTGATTGGAATACCCGATTGATTTTGCTATCTTTGCTACAAATTAACAATTCTCCTCAGGTTTCCTCCATTGAATGAACTTGTAGAAATATTCCCTACTGAACGGCAGAAGCTCTACGAGAGGTTTGCAGACAAGCTTCAGACGGCGTCTCATCTCAATCGCCAACTTGTGAGCTTTCAGGCGAACAAAGAGGAACCGATTTATCGCTGGTTCAAATACAAGGAGGGGTTTTCTTCAGGGCTCGTTAAGTATTTCCTGAACAAGTATTCAGATAAACCGGGGAGACTTCTTGATCCTTTCGCCGGAGTAGGAACAACCTTATTCGCTGGCCAGTCACTTGGTTGGGATTCTTATGGCATTGAAGTTCTACCCGTTGGCGTTTTTGTTATGCAGACAAGGGAGGCCTTGCCCAAGATTAATCCACTTAATTTAAGCGAGAGCATCCAGACCTTTTGGTCAGAATTCGACAGAATTGAGAATTCCAAGACCCTTTTCAATCACATATCAATCACAAGAGATGCCTTCCCAGATGACACTGAAGTTGCCCTAAATCGATTCCTTACATACTGCGAAAGTTTGCATAACAAGGACATCAAAACACTCTTGAGGTTTGCCGCATTCTCTCTTCTTGAAGAAATCAGCTACACGAGAAAAGACGGGCAATACCTCAGATGGGACTACCGTTCCAAGAGGGACTTGGCAGGTAAACCTTTCAATAAAGGCAGAATCCTCACTTTCGAGCAGGCATTAAGATTAAAACTCTCTCACATTGTGGCCGACCTTGGCCCTCAGAATGACTCACTCTTTGACACTCCAAGTGACAACGGGCACGATAAGCGGCCCATCAATATCATAGAGGGGTCATGTCTAGCGAAACTGCCAACTCTAGATAATGACTCCTTCGATTTCATTGTAACATCGCCGCCATACTGCAATCGCTATGATTACACAAGAACTTACGCGCTCGAACTAGTCTTTCTCGGATGCGATTCTGACAAGGTACGCAACCTGCGCCAAGAACTTTTGTCATGCACCGTCGAAAACAAAGAGAAACTAGAACAACTGAGACAACTCTACACTTCTTTCGGCAAAAGTGAGTCCTTTGATTCGGTGCTTCGTGTATACGATTCTTCACTTGCAATGACTGAAGTGAACGCCATCCTAGCCGAACTCAATAAATTGGAGAAACTCAACAACAACAATATTCCGAGAATGGTGCGCAACTACTTTCTCGAGATGTGTTTTGTAGTCTCCGAAATGGCCAGAGTTACCAAGAGTGGCGGGTATTGCGTTATGGTAAACGACAATGTTCGCTATGGTGGTGAAGAGATTCCTGTCGACCTTATTCTCTCCGAGTTTGCTGAGGGATTTGGCTTCATCGTTCGGAATATTTTTGTCCTGCCCAGAGGCAAGGGAAACAGCAGCCAACAGATGGGAAACTATGGTCGAACGGAAATTCGAAAGTGCGTGTATCTATGGCAAAAACGATGAGACGTCAAAGTCCAATCACATCAGCGGAAGACCTGGTTACTCCGCGTGAGAAAACAAGGGCTGGTTTTATATCGCTTGCCCTGGAGAAAAACTACTTAGCTGTCCCTTACATCGAAGAAGCAAAGGCATTGAAATCGCTTGCAGCCAGGGTTTCACACCCCACAGACCTACTGCAAGTCAAAGACCTGAGAGTTGGTTTGCTCACCGCTTCGGGCCTTTCCGACAAATCCTTGAACTATTTGACTGAAACAGATAAGACGCTCGCTATAAAGGAAATGATAGAGAAGTTTCTTGAACCAGCGGGGGGGGACTTCATCGATGAACTCGTTTATCGCTATCTGCTGACGAAGGGGGATGCGTTAGGCGGGAAAGCAAGAAATCTCGCTGGAGTCTTGGGCGAGAGAAAGTTCTTGCGCACATTGTTGTCGGTTTTCAATCTATCGGGCATCAGCTACCAATGGAAAGATGACGAAACTAATACATGGCATGCACGATTGAAAGATGACACAGATATCGAAAAGCGAACCAAAGGCTTGTACTGGGCAAACAATGGGCGCAACCGGCTTCTGATGATGAACATCAGAGTGCCAGTTGTGGAAAAGAACGTCGACCTGTCAATCTTGGACGGTACAGTCCTTGACTTGCGCAAGGGCAGTCAATCCATTTTACACAAGACCGACGCATATGTAGCCCTTGGAGAACTAAAAGGCGGCATTGATCCCGCTGGCGCAGACGAACACTGGAAGACCGCCAATTCTGCCTTGGAGCGAATCAGAATTAGTTTCAGCAAGAGGAAGGAGAAGCCACGGACATTTTTTGTCGGTGCGGCAATCGAGAACAGTATGGCTTCTGAAATCTTCAAGCAAATACAAAGTGGAGCTCTCGACAATGCTGCAAACCTTACAAATGATAACCAGTTGGCATCTATCTGCGAGTGGATTGTGAATTTGTAGGTTGTAAAGAACCCTTCCGGCTGCCACGGCAAGATTGCTGTGTCAAGGAGCCGTGACAATATCCTCGGCTGAATCGTCACGGCGCGATGAGTATGCCCTGCTGCCGTGACGACCGAGGCTCTTAAAATTGAAGCGAAGGCTGTTGAGATGACGTACCCGCAGGTGATGTAAGCTCATGTGTCGGGACGGGAGTCCCGAACTACAGTCGAGGTTCATTCGTTGATATTTCCTGCACGAATGCGTACTTTAATACAGCAACAATGTGCCAACGAAGACTACGAAGGAACGACAGCCATGGCTGAACAGAGCATGACAGCAATCTCCGAAACCTCAGTGTACGACGCCCTCCGCGAATGTTACGATCCCGAAATCCCCGTCAACCTTGTTGACCTCGGGCTTATTTATGATGTGAAGATTATCGACGATTGGGTCGGCGTGAAGATGACGCTGACTTCGCCGGGCTGCGGCATGAGCGGCATGATCTCACAAAACGTACGGAATCGTGTCATGAGAATCCCCGGCGTTAAGGAAGCGGATGTTCGCATCGTCTGGCAACCCGCCTGGACTCCGGCCATGATGTCGGCTGAGGCAAGAAAGAAATTGGGGATGGGCGGCTGACCGCTTCACTTCACCCAAAGAACCGTAATGCCGGGGTTGCTGCAGTTCAGATCGATATCCGGGTATTGTCCCACTTCTCCCCGCATTTCCTGAACATCAGCGTTGTACATTTCGTAGTCCTCGCCGTTGATGACTTCCCTCACCCGTGAACGCTGACGGAATGCCCAATTCCGAACCACCTCTCTCGTCGAGCCACCCTTGCCACTGCTGCCATGACCGTGAATGATCTTGAGAATGCAAAGCGCCTTCGAGTTTCTCACCATCGAAAGCGCTGCACTCAGCTCCCGTTCAACAACATCGGGATGACGCGGCGGGTGTGCGACATCTATTGTATGAATGACACTCATGCTCGCCCTGTTCATTGCTATTGGCAGACTCAATAAATATATTTTTTCCGTCAACAACATCATGAAGGCCGCTACTCTGACACACAAAGACACGTTGCTTCTTCAGAACGCCCGTTTCTACGAGGCATTCGAAAGCGCCGACCTTTCTGCATTGGATGATGTGTGGAGTCATGCCGGAAGCGTGAAGTGCATCCATCCCGGCTGGCATCTGCTCGAAGGCTGGCCTGCAATCAGGGAAAGCTGGGAGAGGATTTTCCGGGCGAACGCCAATATGAAAATTTCTCTTCGCAATATTTCGGCGGAGATACGGGGAACATTAGGCATCGTGACGTTGATTGAAGAAATCTCCTACACAACTCCGAACTCAATCCGCACAGGTTCGATCATGGCGACAAACATCTTCGAACGGGTTGATGACGGTTGGAAGATGATTCACCATCACGGCTCTCCAATGATGGTAGCCGAGGAAGAGGGAAGTGACAACAACTTCCGGTACAACTGATCTGATGAATTCCCGCACGCATTCTTCTCCGTCCATTGAACGGGCGTTCAAACATTGTGAAGAGATCGCCCGCACGCACTACGAGAATTTCCCCGTTGCATCTTTCTTTCTCCCCAAACACCTCAGGCCCTACGTTGCAGCAGTGTATGCCTTCGCAAGAACAGCCGATGATTTTGCCGACGAAGGCTCGATTCCTCCGGAGCAGCGGTTGGAGAAACTTGAGGGCTGGCAGCGACAATTGGATGAATGTTATGATGGGAATGCCGAAGACCCCATCTTCATTGCGTTGGCCGAAGTCGTGCGTGAAAAGAAGATTCCGAAACAATTGTTGTCAGATTTGCTGACGGCCTTCAAAATGGACGTGACGACGAACCGGTATGCGACGTTCGACGATCTCATGTTTTACTGCAGGCATTCGGCAAATCCCGTTGGGAGGATTGTGCTTCATTTGTTCGATGATGCCTCCGAGCGAAACATGATGCTGTCTGACTCGATATGTACGGCGTTGCAGCTTGCGAACTTTTGGCAGGATATCGGCGTTGATGCGAGCAAGGGACGCATCTATATCCCGCTTGAAGATATTCGTCGTTTTGGCTATACTGAAACGGATCTTCTGGCCCGGCAACGGGATGAGCGTTTCATCGGGCTGTTGAAGTTTGAAGTTGAACGAACGCAAGCGCTGTTTAATGAGGGACGCCCGCTGTTGAGTGAAGCCACTCGTCGTTTGCGGTTTGAATTGGCCCTCACGTGGCACGGCGGCGTAATGATTCTCCGGAAGATAGAGCGTCAAGAGTACAATGTGTTTGTTCGTCGTCCGACGATTACCTCGACGGATAAGTTTTCAATTGTGATGAGATCATTGTTTCAGCGATAGGTATGAGTGCAATTGCCGAAGACATAACAAAACAGAGTAACACGAGTTTCTACTACTCGTTCTCCGTTTTGCCGCCACACAAGCGTGAGGCAATTCATGCCGTGTACGCATTCTGCCGCTACACAGATGACATCGTTGATGAAGGCTCCGACGAGACGAAGAAGGTTGTGATGTTGCGGAAATGGCGCATGGAACTTGCCCGGACGTTGCACGGCGAGTCAAGCGTACCGTTGTTGAATCAGCTTGCCTCAACAGCGCGGCGGTTTAACATTCCGGTTGATCATTTCTACGAACTGATTCGCGGCGTTGAGATGGATTTGTCGAAGAACCGCTACAATGACTTCAACGAACTGAAAGAGTATTGCTATCTCGTGGCATCGTCTGTCGGGTTGATGTGCAGGCAAATTTTCGGGTATAGAAACGAATCGACTCGCGACTACGCGATCAATCTTGGTATTGCGCTGCAACTCACCAACATCCTGCGTGATGTGAAGGACGATGCGAAGCGCGGACGCATCTATATCCCGATCGAAGATATGAAGCTCTTCGGCGTTACGGAAGACGACATTTTGAACGCCCGCTACACACAGAACTTTGCCAACCTGATGCGGTTCGAATGCAACCGCGCCCGCGAGTATTTCGATCTCGCCCGCAACGCGTTGAAAGACGAGGACAAGCATTACTTCTTTGCCGCCCGCATCATGTGGTCGATTTACGCACATACGCTTCGCAGAATCGAGCGCTCGAACTATAATGTGTTCGAGCGGCGAATCTCCATTTCCAAACCCCTCAAACTGCTCATCGCGTTCCGCTATTGGCTGAGCCATCAACTTCAATACGCGCACGAGCCTCGCGCTCCGCGTCATGCACTCTCCATCATTGGATTCTAAGCCTGTCGTCATTGTCGGCGGCGGGTTAAGCGGACTTGCTGCCGCTGTTGAACTTTCGTCAAGGAACATTCCCGTTGTTGTACTCGAACAGAAGCCCAAGTTGGGCGGTCGGGCGTATTCGTTTGTTGATGAAACAACCGGCGATGTGATTGACAACGGCCAGCATGTGTTGATTGCGGGGTATGAGAGAACGATGAGATTTCTGGAACGCATCGGAACGAAACATCTTCTCACTATTCAGAATCAACCCCTTCTTCATTTTCATCATCCCCGCAGGGGATTCTGTTCATTCCGTATTCCTGATCTTCCGTCACCATTTCATTTGTTGGCAGGCATTCTCTCGACGGATCTTTTTTCATGGCGGGATAGGCTGAAACTGTTACGCGCCGGCATCTCTCTTCGAACATCTGACAATGATTTTTCTCTCGACACAATGACGATCGAGGAGTGGCTTGATGACACCGGTCAGACGGATGAGACGAAACGCTCATTCTGGGAACCGCTTGCAATTTCTATCATGAACGAACACATTGCCAAAGCCTCTGCGCGTGTCTTCATTGATTCGTTGCGTCATGCATTTCTTGCCGAACGGAAGAACTCGGCCATTGCCATCCCGCAAGTCGGGCTAAGCGAATTATATGTTGACGATGCCGTCAGGTTCATTCGTGAACGGGGTGGAGAGATTCGTGTCATCGCCGACGTGCTGCAACTTGAAGCGTGTGATAGTCGCATCAGTCATGTCAAGACGCGAAGCGGGGCTGATGTAGAATGCTCTGCCGTGATTCTCTCCGTTCCGCATTATAGATTGCCTGATCTGATGCCTCCTCAACTTCAACCGACAAATCTCACATCGTTTGCCTCCGTGCCCAATACACCTATCGTCTCGATTCATCTTTGGTTTGCGATTGACTTCATGCCTTATGATATGCTCGGGTTGATCGGGAGACGTGTGCAGTGGGTGTTCAACAAGAGAACGATCAACGAAGAGAAAGGCGAGGGCGGGCATGTATCGTGTGTGATCAGCGCGGGCGATGAATTCACCGGCATGTCGAGTGACGAGTTGGTGCGGATTGCAGTAGAAGATCTGCAATCTGTCTATCCTTCAGTCCCTCTCGCGCCTTCACACGGAGTTGTTATCAGAGAGAAGCGAGCGACATTCTCCTGCACTCCCGAAAGCGAGAAGCTTCGTCCCAACCATCAGACAGGAATCGCCAATCTCTTTCTCGCAGGCGATTGGACGAACACAGGCTTGCCTGCGACGATAGAAGGGGCAATTTTGAGCGGTGAGCGCTGTGCTGCGTTTGCAGCAGAAGTGTCTCAGTTAAAAGAGTTTCATCTCTGATTCATTGCATTTCGTTCGAGAATCGATTTAATTTATTCCCACACATGACACATGATGCAATGTTGAAAGACAAGCTCGTACTTCTTGTTGATGACGAACCGGGAATGCTGGTGGCCACCAAAGCAGGCCTGACCGAGCGCGGTTTCAAAGTCGAAGCAGCGGAAGGGGCAGAGCAAGCGATGACGGTGATCAAGTCATTGAATCCAAGCATTGTCGTCTCCGACCTGGTCATGCCCGGAACAAACGGTTTTGAATTGTTCCAGGAAGTGCGCAAGCAGGCGGATTTCAAATCGTTGCCGTTTGTTTTCCTCACCGGCATTGATGACTACTACGCAAGGAAATTCGGCAAGGAAATCGGCGGTGCGGCATACATCACCAAACCCGTGGATCTCGACGAGCTGGAACAGATCATCAAGGAAAAGATCGGAGAGTAAGAAACGTGTTGTTCGTGCAGATACTGTAACCCAAAGCCCGTGATGTTGACGGGATTTTTCATTTATGGACAAACAATTAAATAGGATTCATTTTTTAGACATCATGCGGGGCTTCGCCGTCGTTGTGATGGTGATGGGGCACAGCATCGATTCCGTATTGTCGCCGGAGGCGCGTGCAACAGTTGCGTTTCGCTGGTACGACATGTTCCGCGGGTTTACCGCTCCGATGTTCCTGTTTGTTGCCGGCTACGCATTCATAGTTGCTACAGCGAAACGGTGGGAGGACTATCGTACGTTCGGCAAACCGGTTCTGAAGCGATTGTCGCGGGTGGCATTGCTTTTTGTAATCGGATACGCTCTTCATTTCCCGTTTTTCTCACTCAGCAAAATTCTGACGAATGCAACATCGCCGGAGTTGGCACAACTGTTTCAGGTGGACATTCTGCATTGTGTTGCTGCCAGCTTGCTCGCTCTGCATGTTGTCTTGTTGTTGACTCCTTCGCTAAGCACTTTTGTCCACACGATAACTGGTCTGACTGCAGGAATAGCGTTAGCGTCTCCGCTCGTGTGGAGCATTGATTTCGCGCCCATCGTGTCGCCTGCGCTGTCGCCGTATTTCAATCAGACCCAGCTTTCAATGTTTCCGGTGTTTCCGTATGCAGCGTATCTATTCTCCGGTGTTGTGGTGGGATACTACTTTCTTGAAGCACGACGGGCAGAACAGGAAACAGTTTTTGTCAAGCGCATTTCAGCTCTTGCAATCTGCGCGATCGTGCTGGCGTTTGTCTTCGACCGTACCCCGATTTCATTATACCCCGACCACGACTTCTGGAAAACCAGTCCAAATCTGTTCGTCATCCGGATTGGTATCGTGATGTTGGTAACCCTTGTGTTCTATTACATCCGCAGGTTGCCGGAACCGCTCGAGCGAAGCCTTGTACGCCTTGGGCAGGCATCGCTTATGGTGTACGCCCTTCACCTCGTTGTTGTGTACGGTTCGTCGATGAATAAGGGGCTCTCCCAGCTGATCGGACAAACGTTACAAGCGCATTACGCTGTCGCAACGGGAGTCTTCGTTCTCGGACTGATGATTGCGGTGGTGTTCGGGTGGAACTATCTCCGCTCACGGCATTTCATTCCAACACGCATCATTCAAGTCGGGCTTGGGAGTTCGCTGCTCTACATTTTTGTTTCGCGCCCGTGGTAGTGTTGCCCGGTATCTCACCTCTGTTGCCGGGTCTTGTTACGTAATCTCTCACCCTCATGCCTGAATATTCATCTCAAGCATCTTCCCTCAAATCGCGCCGGGTGGAATACATCGACCTGCTGCGTGGCTGGGCAGTACTCGTCATGATCGAAACCCACGTCATGAATGCGACGTTGGCAAATGAGATTGTCGAAAGCGATTTCTTCCGATGGGTCAAGTTTGCCAACGGCCTTGTTGCTCCTTCGTTTCTCTTTGCTTCGGGACTCGCCTACGCTGTAACGTCGCGCCGGAAGTTGGGCGACTATCTTTCATTTGGTCCGGGTTTGTACAAGCAAATCCGTCGTCTCTTGTTTGTTGTGATGATCGGATACCTGTTGCATATCCCGAAATTCAACTTCAGACAAATCATTGCCGAAACAACCGAGCTCTCATGGCAGATTTTCTTTCAGGCGGATGTGTTGCAGTGTATCGGTGTGAGCCTGTTATTGATTCAGCTCTTGTTGTTCCTTCTCCGAACCGAGAAACGTTTGTATGTTGCAGTAACGGGGTTGGCAGTGCTCATCCCGTTTGTCACTCCATTCATTTGGGGTATTGATTTTCGGGAGATTCTCCCGCTTCCTCTTGCCGGATACATGAACGGCATTCACTTTCCGCAGTTCCCCGGATTTCCGTTGTTCCCGTGGATGGCATTTCTCTTTGCCGGTGCGGCCTTCGGTTTCTTCTCTCTGAGGGCGAAAGACGTATCAGTAAATCCCGAATCGAAATACAACGAGAACGCATTGATGAAGCAGGTGCTGTGGATTGCCCCGGTGATGATTGCAGTTTCAATCCTCATCGAGCCGCTTGCCGCAACAATCTATCCTTCATACAACTATGGACTTTCGAGCCCGAGTTTTTTCTTTCTGAGATTGGGGATTGTGATGATCCTTTGTGCGGGATTGTATTTTTATGAGAAGATTGTCGCTGTTTCCCAAAAATCAATCATTACGCTTGTTGGTCGCGAATCGTTGATTGTGTACACGCTGCATCTTTTCCTGATCTACGGCGACTTTGGTCCTTATGGTTTCTCAAAAATCGTCAATCATACCTTCGGGTATACAGAAGCCTTGTTCACCACAACCATACTGATTGGCATAATGATTCTCGCGGCTCTCTGGTGGAGTTCAATCAGGAAAAAAAAGATACATGTAAAACAACGAATTCAATGGGCCGTTGCCGCCGGAATGGTGATCGTGTTTTTCTTCGGCCCGAAAGGATGATATCCTCATTGCGTAATCACAGAAAGAGCGTGTCATGAAATCAATTGTGTGTTTAATTATCTTCCTCTTTGTTATGGCTTCATCAGGAATGTCGCAGCGAATATCGCTTGATGGCGAGTGGCTTTTCAAAGTTGATAGCATGAAAGCGGGGGTTGATGCCGGGTGGTACAAGCAAACCATCGACCGGTCGGGCTGGCAGACGGTTGAAACTCCGCGGTTCTGGGAGGATTACCCGGGTCTTGCAACATACGACGGCTGGGGTTGGTTTGCGAGGACAGTTGTTGTACAGCAGCTCGACGAGCCGGTGAGTCTGCACTTTGCCGGCGTGGACGATGATGCAGTTGTGTGGGTCAACGGGATGGAAGTCGGCGACCACACCGGCTACAGCGATCCTTTTGCGCTTGATGTGAGCAAGGCCCTTCGTGTCGGCGAAAATCTTGTTGTTGTTCTTGTCAAGGATTACGCGGGTGGCGGCGGAATCTACAAACCGATTACGCTCATCGAAACGAAGAATCTGGATGAATTACTGAAAAGCCCCTACTTCGGAAAGCCCGCTGTGAAAAGCGCTGACTGGGTGAAAGATGCATGCATCTATTCGGTGTATCTCAGGTCGTTTTCGAAAGAAGGCGACTTTGCCGGGCTTGAAAAACGGATTCCTGAGTTGAAAGAGCTGGGCGCCACAGTGTTGTGGCTGATGCCGATTCATCCCGTCGGCGTCAAAAATCGAAAAGGAACTCTCGGCTCTCCGTATGCCATTCGTGACTATTACGGCATCAATCCTGAATTCGGATCGATGGAGGATTTCAAGAAACTGCTGGCAACAGTTCATCGTCACGGAATGAAACTGATTATCGATCTCGTTGCGAATCATACGGCATGGGACAATCCTCTCATTACCCAACACCCCGAGTGGTATACACGGGATGGCGAAGGGAATATCATCCCACCCAACGATGATTGGACGGATGTTGCAGACCTCGATTATTCACAACCTGAGCTGCGCACGTACATGATCGGGATGATGAAGTGGTGGGTGAAGGATGTGGGCATTGACGGATTCCGTTGTGATGTAGCCGAGCTTGTGCCGACGGATTTCTGGGAGGATGCAAGAAAAGAACTGAACTCAATCAAGTCCGTGATGATGCTGAGTGAAGGAACAATTCCCGAACATCACATGAAGGCGTTCGATATTACGTACGCGTGGAATACGTATGATGTTTTGCAGCCGCTTCTTTCCGGCAAACGCCCGGTTGCTGTTGTAGATGAGTTATTCAGAAACGAGTCGCTACAATTCCCCGTCGGGTCATTACGTTTGCGCTTCACTACGAATCACGACAAGAATGCGTGGGATGCTCCGGCAGTAACCTTGTTTGGTCGGGAGGGGTTGAAACTTGCCACCGTTTTTGTGAATACTATCCAGGGTGTGCCGCTCATCTACAACGGCGAAGAAGTGGCCAACGACAGGAAGTTGGACTTGTTCGAAAAGGTCGATATTGATTGGAGCAGACCACGTGAAGTTGGCGACATCTACCGCACGCTGTTTCGTCTCAGAAAGCACAACACTGCCCTGTCACGCGGAAACACGGTTCGGCTGACTACCTCCGGGGAGAATGCGGTGTATGCTTTTGCCCGGGTTTCGGGAAAGGACAAGGTGATTGTTGTGTTGAACTTTTCTTCGGCAAGCACATCTGTGCGACTGAAGATTCCAGCAGAGGAACTCTTCGGATTATCAACCACGGTAGCGATGAAAGAACTATTCAGCGGAGAGATACATCGGTTCTCACCAAAGCAAGCGGCAGAATTGCCCCTGCATTTGAGTCCCCACGGATACAGAGTCTTTGTAGTCGAATAGCAATCCAACAATCAGCAGGCGGAATGTCTGCCGATAACGCTCCGCCATTATCAATCATTTCATTGCCTTCTTCATTGCGGTTGCTACCTCCTCAATCGTCCATTCGTTACCTGTGAAATTCGCGGCAAGCTCACCGTTTTTGCCGATTACGACGGTTCGGAGATTGTGGGCAATCAATCCGCCCTCGTCGTTCTCATACGAAAGGCCGAGTCCGTCTGCAAGCTTCATAATGTTCCTGCCTGTTGTATCCGGGTCGGTCAGAAAATCCCACGTGGCAAAATCTGCATTGTATGATTTTCCGTAGCTCTTCATCACTTTCGGAGAATCGAATTTCGGGTCGAAGGAGATGGTGATAAGATGCCATTTGCCGTTGAGGGATTGATCTCGCGCCAGGAGTTTCTGCAGTTTCACAAACTGGTTACTCATGAGAATGCAGAAATCGGGCAAGGGGCAACGTGAATAAATGAACGTGACCGCAACGGCCTTTCCTCCAAAGTCACTGAACTTCACAGTCCTACCGTCCTGATTCATCAAAGCGTAATCGGGCAGCCGATCCCCCGTCTTGAGTATCCGGGCCAGGATTGCGCCTTCAATCAGTTTAGGATCGGGTGGTTCGCCTTTTCCGACAACTGTAATAGTCTCAAGCCAGCTTTCGGTTCGCGAAACGGCAAGGGTTGCAGTGATTGTATCGCCGACTTCAAGTTCATGAAACAGGTCGGAATTCTTGATTTTGAACGGCATAGTCATAGCCATCATGTAGTCGGGAATCTCCTCATGAGCGACCATAAGCCTGCTTTTTGCCGTATCGATTTCGACGATCTCACCTTTCAAAGGGAAGGTTACCAGGTCGGTTTGCTTATGTTCCTTTCGCGAGCAGGAAATGAGAAGGAATGTGCCGGAGATGATAATCAGCCCCGTGCGAGTGAATGGTATCTTCATGGCTCTAAACGAGTTATGTCAATGGATGAAGAGTTGATCTGAGAAACCTTTTCTCAAGAATGAAGATAGACAAACTTTGGATAGAAGTGTAGATTGCGTGTGACAATTGGGGATAGTTCCAATTCACAGCATGAACAAAATTTCATTTACAAATATTATGCTAAAAAGAGGTTTCATAATTGACTGTTTATCGCTTTTTGTTATATTTATTTGCTCAGTTCTTACCCCAAAATTGGCGAGCTATAACCATTTTAGCCCTGCAAACTGGCGAGGTTTGCAGAAAGGCGTTTCCGGTTTCCGCAAAGTAACCAGCTCTGAAGCCATGCTGGCGTAGCTCAGTTGGTAGAGCAGCTGACTTGTAATCAGCAGGTCACCAGTTCGACTCTGGTCGCCAGCTCAAGACGAGGAAAAAGTTGTAGCGCGTGTAGGGAAATAAGATGGGGAAGAAGGACGGGCAGGTAGCGAAGCGGTCAAACGCATCAGACTGTAAATCTGACGGCCTCGGCCTTCGGAGGTTCGAATCCTTCCCTGCCCACAACACGCGGGAGTAACTCAGTTGGTAGAGTCACAGCCTTCCAAGCTGTTGGTCGCGGGTTCGAGTCCCGTCTCCCGCTCAGCCTGTGTGAAGTAATCGCTGAAACTGTGCTTGCGTAGCTCAGTTGGTAGAGCACTTCCTTGGTAAGGAAGAGGTCACCGGTTCAATCCCGGTCGCAAGCTCGAGGAACCTAAACAAAACTTTGGAGTATGTTGTGAGAGATATTATCACGCTTGAATGTTCAGAGTGTAAGCGCCGGAACTATACAACAACGAAGAACAAGAAGAAGCAGTCAGGTCGCGTTGAGTATAAGAAATTCTGCCGTTTCTGTGCGAAGCACACTCCGCACAAAGAGACCAAGTAGTTGCGTTTGCTGGAGAGTTGTGCATACGTCAGTAGCTCAATTGGCTAGAGCAGCGGTCTCCAAAACCGCAGGTTGGGGGTTCGAGTCCCTCCTGACGTGCAAGGTATGATGAGGTGTGCTGTATTCACGGAGAGAGAGTTTCAAGGAGCAGGCGGGTTTCGGATTCCTGCATGCGGTAAGCGTCTGACAGACAAGAGTTCAATTGCTGAGAATGGTCGGGCGTCCAGTCCTTCCTCCATCATCACTCGTTGCGAACTCACAAGTATTGCCATTTGATGAAGACACAGGTATGAAAGAAAAAATTATTGCCTTCTTCGAAGACGTTGTCAAGGAGATGAAAAAAGTCACGTGGCCGAAGAAAGAAGAGTTGCGTGATTCGACAGTTATTGTCCTCGTAGTGTGCTTGATCGTTGCGGCATTCGTGTATGTTATCGACCAGGGCGTGAGCTTCGTCCTGAAGGCCATCCTATCATAAGGTGAGATAGTTGGAAAAAAAATGGTACGTGGTCCGAACGTATTCGGGTCACGAAAACAAAGTCAAGGCCTATATCGAGAATGAAATCTCCCAGGCGGGTTTGGTGGAACGCGTCGGTTCGGTTATTGTTCCGTCGGAAAAAGTGTTCGAGGTGAAAGATGGCAAGAAGAAGAGCAAGACCCGTACATTCTTCCCCGGCTATATTCTCGTTGAGGCGGTACTCGACACGCAGGTCACGCATATCATTCTGAATACGCCTTCCGTGATCAGCTTTGTCGGACCGAAGAATGCACCCGCGCCGCTGCAACCCGCGGAAGTCAAACGGCTCATAGGAAAGATTGAAGCGAAGAAGGATGTTGAAGTGATGGAGGTGCCGTTCAAAGCCGGTGACGCAGTAAAGGTAACCGATGGGCCGTTCAACAACTTTACCGGCTTTGTCCAGGAAGTGAATGAGGAAAAGATGAAGCTGAAAGTCATGGTTTCCATCTTCGGAAGAAAAACACCCGTGGAACTTGACTTCAGCCAGGTGGAAGCAGAAAAGTAATTCTCAACGATCAGTTAGAAAGATCATGACATGAAAAAAATTGCAGGTTACGTCAAGTTACAGATTCCGGCAGGCCAGGCAAATCCGGCGCCGCCGGTTGGTCCTGCTCTTGGTCAAAAGGGCGTGAACATCATGGAGTTCTGCAAGCAGTTCAATGCGCGGACACAGGCGCAGGCAGGACTCATTATTCCTGTCGTCATTACCGTCTTCTCAGACAAATCCTTTACCTTCATCACGAAAACTCCGCCGGCCGCGGTGTTGTTGGTAAAGGCCGCAAAAATCGAGAAGGGATCGGCGGAACCAAATCGCAACAAGGTCGGCAAAGTAACTAAGCAACAGGTTCGTGAAATAGCCGAAATGAAAATGCCGGATTTGAACGCCGCTAGCGTAGAAGCCGCCATGAGTATGGTTGCGGGAACTGCCCGAAGCATGGGATTGGTTGTCGAAGGATAAGAGAGGCGGGGAAGGAATTCCGAAAACGCATTATCACAACACTAAAGTGGGAGTCCCGTTCACAGGTGACGCTTGAACCACAAGGAGAAACATCAGAATGAAACAGAGCAAGCGATTCAAGGCTGCTTCCTCGAAGATTGATGCAGCACAAACGTACACCATTGACGAAGCGATTACCAAAGTCAAGGAAAGCGCAACGGCAAAATTCGTTGAGTCGGTAGACGTCGCAGTCAGGCTTGGTGTTGACCCGAAGAAGGCCGATCAGGCGATTCGCGGAACAGTAGCGCTGCCACACGGTATCGGACGTGAAGTCCGTGTGCTGGTTCTTGCGAAAGCGCCAAAGGACGCGGAAGCGAAAGCGGCGGGCGCAGATCATGCCGGACTTACCGACTACCTCCAGCAAATTCAGGGAGGATGGGCGGATATCGACGTTATTATTGCAACTCCCGATGTTATGGGAGAGGTTGGAAAGTTAGGCAAAGTACTCGGACCCCGCGGCCTTATGCCCAACCCAAAGAGCGGCACCGTGACAATGGATGTTGCGAAGGCTGTGAAAGAAGTGAAGGCCGGTAAAATTGAATTCCGAGTTGACAAGGCGGGAGTAGTGCACGCTTCCATCGGGAAAGCAAATTTTGAACCGAAGCAACTGGCCGACAATCTTCACGCATTTCTGAGCACTATCGTTCGACTGAAGCCGGCAACTGCAAAAGGCACGTACGTCAAATCCATTGCGCTTTCCAGTACAATGGGGCCTGGCGTCAAGATTGATCGCAATCAGATTGTCGGACACTAACACAGAATTTACGCACTCATAGCAAACGCCCTGAAGCGGTGAATTTGCCGAAGGGAACAGTTCTGTTCATTGCCATGCACGGGTATCTGACATGGGCTTCTCTCTGAACAAACATCATACAGACCTACGCAAGTAGGG
Source organism: Bacteroidota bacterium (assembly GCA_019637975.1). Classification (NCBI taxonomy): domain Bacteria; kingdom Pseudomonadati; phylum Bacteroidota; species Bacteroidota bacterium. Next base: position 134,421 of record JAHBUR010000007.1, read on the forward strand.
AGGAAGAATGAAACGGTCAGAAAAAGAACAAATTATCGCCGAAGTAGCCGAGACTGTTTCTCGCTCGACGGGGATGTACTTCACTGACTTCTCGGGCCTGACAGTGGAACAAGCGACGGAATTGCGTCGCGAGTTGCGCAAGTCCGGCGTTGAGTATCGGGTTGTGAAGAATACCCTCATCAAGAAAGCGCTGGAGCAGGTATCAGGTTACGACAAGGTGTACGACAGTCTTGTCGGGCCGACCGGTGTGGCATTCGCATTCGACGATGCAATCGCCCCGGCGAAGGTTATCGACAAGTTTGCCGAAAAGCACAAGAAGCTTTCCCTGAAGGCTGCGGTGCTTGAGAAGCAGGTGTACGACGGCTCCAAGCTGAAGGACATTGCGAAGCTACCGTCGAAGAAAGAACTCATGGCAAGTGTACTTGGCAGCATCCAGGCTCCTCTTGCGGGAGTCCCGACGGTAATCAACGCTGTCTTGAGCGGGCTTGTCAGCGTTATCGGTGAAATCGAAAAGAAGAAGGCTGCATAAGCCGATCTTCAGGAACCAGAAATCGTTATTACTAATAGGAGAAAAATCCATGGCAGCAATTGCAGAAATCGTTGAACAAATCGAGAAGCTCACTCTTCTTGAAGCAGTCGAACTGAAGAAGGCGCTGGAAGAGAAGTTCGGCGTCACCGCGGCAGCACCGATGATGATGGGCGGCATGATGCCCGGTGCAGCGGCGGGTGCAGCGGCACCGGCAGCGGAAGAGAAAACCGAATTCAACGTCGTTCTCAAAGAGGCGGGCGCGCAGAAAATCAATGTCATCAAAGTCGTTCGTGCAGCAACAGGCCTCGGCTTGAAAGAAGCGAAAGATCTTGTGGACGGCGCACCGAAAACCGTGAAGGAAGGCTTGCCGAAAGCCGACGCGGAAAAACTGATGAAGGAACTCGAGGAAGCAGGAGCAAAAGTAGAGTTGGCATAACTCTTCCGATGGTTCAACGTCCCGCTTCCCGATGGCGGCGGGACGCGTTTTCTCAACACTGCAAGACGGAACTTGCAGGACCTTTTTCAAGCATTTTTTTGGTTTCGGCGTGAACAACAAGATGAACGGGAATTTGCAGCCGATAATGGGAAGTGATCGTCAACTTCTGTTATCGGCTTGCTGTTTCTCTCACCGCGCCGGAATCTGAACATCCCGGAGATCAATGCTGACGTCCGGATGCAAGGATTGAACAGTACAATCACATAGAAGGAGTGGTACTCTTGAAGAACCAATCCAAGAGAATTTCGTTCGGAAAGATTCCCGATGTTATCGATTCCCCCGACCTGCTGAATATCCAGCTTGAATCGTGGGAAGGATTTTTGCAGAGAGATGCATCCCCGGCGAAGCGCAAGAACAAAGGGCTCCAGTCCGTTTTCAAAATGAATTTTCCTGTGACGGATGCCCGCGAAAATTTCCTTCTCGAGTTTGTGGAATACTATGTCGAGAAAGAAAAATACTCCGTACCCGAATGCGAAGAGCGGGGGTTGACGTATGCCGTTCCTCTGAAGGCGAAGCTTCGTCTCTCCCAGAAGTCGGAAGACGGGAACAGCTTTATCAACACCATTGAACAGGATGTGTATCTCGGCAACCTCCCGACGATGACGCATCGCGGCACGTTCATCATTAACGGTGCCGAGCGGGTTGTCGTAAGCCAGCTTCACCGTTCACCCGGAGTGTTCTTCAGCGAATCCATCCATCCGAACGGAACGCCGATCTTCTCGGCTCGTATTATTCCCTTCCGCGGATCGTGGGTGGAATTCACGACCGACATCAACAACGTGATGTACGCGTACATCGACAGGAAGAAGAAGTTTCCCGTTACCACGCTGCTCCGTGCCCTTGGATATTCCTCCGACGATGAGATACTCGAACTTTTCGGCCTTGTGGAAGAGATCGACATCGCGAAAGTGGATTTGAAAGAGTATGTCGGTCGCGTTATCTGCGGTGACGTAATCGACAAGAAGACGGGCGAAATCTTCATCAATAAAGATGCGGTTCTGACCGAGGATCACATCAAATCCATCAAGAAGTCGAACGTCAAGAAGATTCGCTTCCTGCAGCAACAGGGGAACGAAGTATCCGTTATCGCCAAAACGATCATGAAGGATAGCGTGCGTTCCGAAGAGGACGCCCTCGGCGCCATCTACAAGCAACTCCGTTCCGGCGACGCCCCCGATTTGGAAACCGCCAAAGGGTTGATCGAGCGTCTCTTCTTCAACGAAAAACGCTATGATCTCGGCGATGTCGGGCGCTACCGTATCAACCAGAAACTGAATCTCGATATTCCGACGGCGACAACGACGCTGACCAAACAGGATATCATCGCCATCATCAACTACTTGATTGAGTTGCAGCAGGGGAAGCGTACTGTTGATGATATCGATCATCTCGGCAATCGCCGCGTGCGGACAGTTGGCGAGCAGATTGCCCAGCAGTTCAATATCGGACTTGCGAGAATGGCGCGTACCATTCGCGAGCGTCTCAATGTCCGCGACAGTGAGAACCTGACACCGCAGGATTTGGTGAACGCGAGAACAATCACCAGCGTTATCAATGCGTTCTTCGGTACCAACCCGCTTTCGCAATTTATGGATCAAACGAATCCGCTTGCCGAATTGACAAACAAGCGTCGCATGTCGGCACTTGGCCCGGGCGGTTTAACGCGTGAGCGTGCAGGCTTCGAAGTCCGTGACGTTCACTATACCCACTACGGACGCTTGTGCCCGATCGAGACGCCGGAAGGCCCGAACATCGGCCTCATTTCTTCGCTGTGTATTCATGCACGCGTCAACGAATTCGGCTTTCTCGAAACTCCGTACCGCAAGGTGAAGAACGGCCGTGTGCTTGATGAGATTGAATTTCTGAATGCCGAACAGGAAGATAATTTCACGATCGCACAAGCGAACGCGCCGCTCGACGGCCACGGGCGATTCCAAGGCGATCGTGTGAAGGCGCGGTTTCAGGGCGACTTTCCCGTGGTGAAACCCGATGAAGTGCAGTACATGGACGTTGCGCCGAACCAAATTGTGAGCGCGGCAGCCGGACTCATCCCGTTTCTCGAGCATGACGATGCGAACCGCGCCCTTATGGGCTCGAACATGCAGCGCCAGTCCGTGCCGCTGTTGCGGCCGGAATCGCCGATGGTAGGAACAGGGCTTGAGGAGAAGATCGCGCGCGATTCCCGCTCGCTCATTGTCGCCGAGCGCAGCGGCGTGGTGGATTACGTTGACGCGAGCCGCATTGTTGTTCTTTACGATATTGACGAGACGAGCACGGAGGCTCTCATTTCGTTCGACGATAAGCGTCGTGTCGAGTACAAGTTGACGAAATTCTTCCGAACAAATCAGGACACATGCATCAACCAGCGTGTGGTAGTGAAGCCGGGAGATAAAGTCAGGAAGGGCGATGTTCTTGTGGATGGCCCTGCGACCGAGGAAGGCGAACTTGCTTTAGGCCGCAATGTGCTGGTGGCGTTCATGCCATGGCACGGGTACAATTTTGAGGATGCGATTATTCTGAGCGAGCGAATCGTCTCGCAGGACGTGTTCACCTCAATCCATATTGAGGAGTTCGAACTTCAGGTTCGCGATACCAAACGCGGTGAAGAAGAACTGACAAGGGAAATACCAAACGTCAGCGAGGATGCCACGAAAGATCTCGACGAAAACGGCATTGTCCGTGTCGGTGCCGAAGTTGTCGAGGGCGATATTCTCATCGGAAAGATCACCCCGAAAGGCGAATCGGATCCGACGCCCGAGGAAAAACTGCTCAAGGCAATCTTCGGCGAGAAGGCCGGTGATGTGAAAGATGCATCGCTGAAAGCGCCTCCCGGCATGAAGGGAATTGTGATTGCGACCAAACTCTTCTCCCGCAAGAAGAAGGATGCCGAATCGAAAAAAGAAGACAAACGGAGGAGTGATGCACTCGACCGTCAGCGGCGCAAACTGCTGAGCGACCTCAAAGAGCGTCTCGCCACGAAGCTCGGTCTTTTGCTGGACGGCGAAAAATCCATTGGTGTTCGTGACACAGATGGAAACGTCGTGTTTCGTGCATCAACGCAATTCAAGGCTGATACCTTCCAATCATATGACGATATCGAAAAGCTGGACTTCAATGCCGATTGGGTTGACGACAAGCGGAAGAACACAACTATCACCAAGATTTTTACCAACTACAACGATCGTCTCAACAGTATTGAAGAAGAGTTCCGTCACGAGAAGAACAAGATTCAACTCGGCGATGAGTTGCCTCCCGGCGTTGTTCAACTCGCAAAGGTATACGTGGCGAAGAAACGCAAACTCTCGGTTGGTGATAAGATGGCGGGACGCCACGGAAACAAAGGCGTGGTTTCGCGCATTGTGCCCGTTGCGGATATGCCCTTTTTGCCCGACGGAACCTCTGTTGACATTGTGTTGAATCCGCTCGGAGTTCCTTCGCGTATGAACCTCGGGCAATTGTACGAAACGGCGCTCGGTTGGGCGGCAAAGGTCCTTGATCTCAAGTACGCAACACCGATTTTTGACGGGGCAACATGGGAGGATGTGCAGGGAGAATTGGAGAAAGCAAACCTGAACAAGGGTTCGAAATCCGTTCTCTACGACGGCCGATCGGGCGAGAAGTTCGATCAGGAAGTCACAGTCGGGTACATCTATATGTTGAAGCTTTCGCATCTGGTTGATGACAAAATTCACGCCCGGTCGATCGGGCCTTACTCGCTCATCACGCAACAGCCCCTCGGCGGCAAGGCGCAGTTTGGCGGCCAGCGCTTCGGGGAAATGGAAGTGTGGGCACTTGAAGGCTACGGCGCTTCGCACGTTTTGCAGGAGATGCTGACCGTAAAAAGCGACGACGTTTCTGGCCGTGCAAAAGTGTACGAGGCAATCGTTAAAGGCGAAAACCTGCCGGAAGCAAATATTCCGGAATCGTTCAACGTCCTGGTCCGGGAACTTATGGGTCTCGGCCTCGACGTGAAGTTGGATTAGACTTTGTGAGAAACGAAACCCCCTCCCGCTTCGGTGGCGGGAGGGGGAACTCACACGAATTTGTTTGGAGGATATACCATGGCATTTGGAAGCCACGACAGAGACACACGCAAGAACTTCTCCAGGATCATTATCAGCCTCGCATCCAGCGATATGATTCTGCAGCGGTCGCACGGCGAAGTGACCAAACCGGAAACGATCAACTATCGTTCGTTCCGCCCGGAAAAGGACGGTCTCTTCTGCGAAAAGATTTTTGGCCCGGTACGCGATTGGGAATGTCATTGCGGCAAGTACAAACGCATTCGTTATCGCGGTATTATCTGCGACCGGTGCGGTGTTGAAGTAACACAAAAAAGCGTACGCCGCGAGCGCATGGGGCATATCGCCCTCGCCGTACCCATTGTGCATATCTGGTACTTCCGTTCGCTGCCATCGAAGATCGGGTACATTCTCGGGATGACAACCAAGGATTTGGAGAAAGTCATCTATTACGAATCCTATATCGTCATTAATCCGGGTACATCCGGTTTGCAGAGGAAGGACTTGATTTCGGAAGATCAGTACTTTGAAATTCTCTCGACGTTACCCGACAACAACGATCATCTTGAGCCGACCGACAAGCGCAGGTTTGTCGCGAAAATCGGCGGGGAGGCAATCAAGGATCTGTTGAAGCAGGTTGATATTCCGACACTCTCCGCCGAGTTGCGCGCGCAAATCCTCGAGGAAACATCCGTCCAGAAGAAGCAGGATGCACTGAAGCGCCTCCGTGTTGTGGAAGCATTTCGCGAACGTGAAGACGGACCGCTGAATAAACCCGAATGGATGGTCCTTGATATTATCCCGGTTATCCCGCCCGAGTTGCGCCCGCTGGTTCCGCTCGAAGGTGGCCGCTTTGCAACGTCTGACCTGAACGACTTGTATCGTCGGGTGATTATCCGCAACAACCGTCTCAAACGGCTTATTGATATCAAGGCGCCGGATGTCATTCTGCGCAACGAAAAGAGAATGCTGCAGGAAGCTGTTGACTCGCTGTTCGATAATTCGCGCCGCGTGAATGCGGTTCGCAGCGACAACAACAGGGCCCTCAAATCATTGTCGGATATGTTGAAAGGAAAGCAAGGCCGCTTCCGCCAGAACCTGCTCGGCAAGCGTGTTGACTACTCGGGCCGCTCGGTGATCGTTGTCGGGCCGGAACTCCAGTTGCATCAATGCGGTATTCCGAAGGACATGGCAGTTGAATTGTTCAAGCCTTTCATTATCCGCAAGCTGATCGAGCGCGGCATTGTGAAGACAGTGAAGAGCGCAAAAAAAATGGTGGATAAGAAGGGCCATGAGGTGTGGGAAATTCTCGAGGGTATCATCGACGGCCATCCGGTGTTGCTGAACCGCGCCCCGACTCTGCACCGACTTGGTATCCAGGCATTCCAGCCCGTGCTTGTGGAAGGGAAGGCAATCCGCATCCATCCGATGGTTACGACGGCATTTAACGCCGACTTCGACGGCGACCAGATGGCTGTGCACGTTCCTCTTTCATTCGATGCACAGCTTGAAGCGCGAATTCTGATGCTGTCGAGCCATAACATTCTTTCGCCTGCCTCCGGGGCTCCCATTGTCAATCCGACACAGGATCAGGTTCTGGGTTGCTACTATCTTACAAAATCGAAAGAGGGAGAAGTCGGGCATGGATTGGTTTTTTCCGATCTGTCCGAAGTTATTATTGCTTACAACTACGGAAAAGTCGGGCTTCATGCGCGTATCAAAGTCCGCATCAACGGCAAGCTCGTTGAAACGACAACGGGAAGGGTGATCTTCAACCAGATCGTTCCGAGGGAACTCGGTTTCATCAATGAGTTGCTCAACAAGAAGCGCCTCGTGCAAATTATTGCGGCATCCTTCAGGAAGGTCGGAAATTTGACGACGGCGGAATTTCTTGACAGACTAAAGGAACTCGGCTTCCGTTATGCAACCGCAGGCGGTTTGTCCGTGAGCCTCGAGGATGTTCAGGTGCCGAAAGAGAAAGAGGAGATCATTTCAAAAGCACAGAAGAACGTTGATGAAGTATACTCGCAATATACACGCGGCTTCATTACCAACGGTGAGCGATACAACAAAGTAATCGATATCTGGACACGGGCAACGACGCGTGTCGCGGAGAAGTTGTTCGAGTCGCTGCAGCACTCCGCAAGCGGCTTCAATTCGTTGTACATGATGGTGGATTCCGGCGCCCGCGGTTCACGGGAACAGGTGCGCCAGCTTGCCGGGATGCGCGGGTTGATGGCGAAGCCGCAGAAATCCCTTTCCGGGGCAACAGGAGAACTGATCGAAAACCCGATCATTGCAAACTTCCGTGAAGGACTTTCAATCCTCGAGTACTTCATTTCGACACACGGTGCACGCAAAGGCCTGGCGGACACGGCTTTGAAAACAGCGGACGCGGGATATCTGACCCGCCGGCTTGTTGATGTTGCCCAGGACGCGATCATCAAAGACGAGGATTGCGGAACAATCCGCGGAGTAGTTACCGGCGCCTTGAAAGAAGGCGAGGATGTGAAAGAGCCTCTCGGCGAACGCATTTTGGGACGCGTCACAGTGAATGATGTTGTTGACCCGCTCACGGGTCAGACCATCCTCGAAGCCGGTGAAATGATTGATGAGGAACGAGCGCATCGTATCGGTGAAACATCTATTGAAACCGTCGAAATCCGTTCTGTTCTAACCTGTGAAGCACGACGCGGCATCTGTGCCCGTTGCTACGGGCGTAACCTGAGTACCGGGAAGCTGGTTCAAGTCGGCGAAACTGTCGGGATTATTGCCGCACAGTCCATCGGCGAGCCGGGAACCCAGTTGACACTCCGTACCTTCCACACGGGAGGCGCAGCAAGCTTGAGTGCTTCGCAATCGCAAGTTGCCTCGAAGTTCGAGGGAACTCTCCACTACGAGGGAATCAAATTCCTTACTGTTGACGGCGACGAAGGCTCCCGCATTATTGTGACCGGACGCAGCGGCATCGTCAATGTGCTCGACCGCGACAATCGCATGCTCACGAAGTATGATGTTCCGTATGGCGCAGTATTATTGATGAAGGATGGTGCGAAGATCGCGAAAGGGGAAATCATATATGAGTGGGATCCCTACAACGCCGTTATCATTACCGAGCATCCGGGCCGTATCAAGTACCATGACCTGAAAGAAAACGTCACATACCGTGAGGAACCCGATGAGCAAACGGGCCACATTCAAAAAGTTGTTATAGATTCCCGTGATCGGACTCTGAGTCCGAGTATCGTCATTACGGATGCCAAGGGAAAGAAGTCGGCAAGTTATATTATTCCCACCCGGGCGCACATCATAGTGGATGACGGGCAGGAAATCGGGGCCGGAACCGTGCTTGTCAAGATCCCGCGGGATATCGGAAAGAACCGTGACATTACGGGCGGTTTGCCTCGCGTTACCGAATTGTTCGAAGCTCGCAGCCCGCAAGACCCGGCAATCGTATCGGAAGTGGACGGCGTCGTGAGCTTCGGAGCACAGAAGCGGGGATCGAGGGAGGTAGTCGTAACCAGCCATGACGGAAAAGATATCCGCAAATATCCCGTTCCGCTCGGCAAGCACGTTCTCGTGCAGGAAAACGACATGGTACGGGCCGGCGAGCGCTTGTCCGACGGTTCTATCGACCCGCATGACATTCTCCGCATCAAGGGTGTTCGTGAAGTGCAGGAGTATCTCGTCAACGAAATTCAGGAAGTGTACCGCATCCAAGGCGTGAAGATCAATGACAAGCATATTGAAGTGATCGTTCGGCAGATGATGCAAAAACTTCGCGTGACAAATTCCGGTGACACGAAATTCCTGGAAGGCGACTATGTCGATAAGCTGAAGTTCGAACAGGAGAACGAGGAATTACGCGACAAGGTGGTCATCATCAGCAAGGGCGATTCGAAATTCAAGAACGGTCAGATTCAATTGAAGAAGAAAGTGCGGGAGACGAACGGCGAACTCCGAAAGAAGTCCAAGAAAGTAATCGAGTACAAAGATGCAGAACCGGCAACATCCGAACCGGTATTGTTGGGTATCACCTCAGCAGCACTTTCAACAGACAGCTTCATCTCCGCAGCATCATTCCAGGAGACAACCAAGGTGCTGACCGACGCCGCCATTGAAGGACGTGTTGATAGTCTCTTGGGTCTCAAGGAGAATGTAATCATGGGCCACCTGATACCCGCAGGTACGGGCCTGAAGTACTTCAAAGATATCCTTGTTACACCCAAGGATACCGAAGATGTTGTTGAAGAACAGGTGGAAGAAACGCCTGCAAAGAAAGGCAAGTCAAAAGAAAAAGCGGCTGTCATATAACCACCAACCCTGCGCGGTTGAGTTAATAATTTCTAATGTGATGTGGAGATGGCCCATTGTTGACTATATCACACGCATTTGCTATCTTTAAAAGCTTGAAATTTACAGTCCCGCACGAGTTAGTTCAACGGAGTACTTTTTGCCAACTATCAACCAGTTAGTTCGCAAGAGCCGGAAGAAGGTAACATACAAATCCAAGGCTCCTGCAATGGATAAAAGCCCCCAAAAGAGGGGGGTATGTACCCGCGTCTACACGACGACGCCAAAGAAGCCGAATTCTGCACTTCGGAAAGTCGCCCGTGTACGCTTGACAAACGGAATAGAAGTAACGGCATATATACCGGGTGAAGGACACAATCTGCAGGAACACTCTATTGTGATGATCCGGGGCGGACGTGTGAAGGATTTGCCCGGAGTCCGGTACCATATCATTCGCGGAACCCTTGATACAGCAGGCGTTGCCGACCGGAAACAAGCCCGTTCGAAATACGGTGCAAAAAGAGCAAAATCATAACCTAAGTCAGAAGTCGCTGTGAGAAAAAAGAGAGCAGAAAAACGTCCGACGATGCCGGACCCCCGATATAACGATGTATTTGTTTCTCAGTTCATCAATTCGGTGATGAAGCAGGGGAGGAAACACACAGCCCGGCGTATCATGTATGATGCCCTTGCGTTGGTTGAAGAGAGAACAAAGAATCCGGGCCTTGATGTATTCCGAAAGGCAATGAGTAATGTTCGGCCCGTCTTGGAAGTCCGGGCGAGACGAGTTGGCGGCGCTACCTATCAGGTTCCCACTGAGGTCCGTTCGGACCGGAGTGTGGCTCTCGCCATCCGATGGCTTATCAACTATGCGAGCGACAGAAAAGACAAATCGATGGCGCAGAAACTCGCAGCCGAGTTCATAGCAGCCTCAAACGGCGAAGGAAGCGCGATCAAAAAGAAGGAAGACGTCCACAAGATGGCTGAAGCAAACAAAGCGTTTGCTCACTTCAAGTGGTAAGGAAGGTGCAGAGAGTTACAAGTTTATGCCAAGACAGTATCCCTTAGAACGTACACGCAACATCGGAATCAGTGCCCACATTGATGCCGGCAAGACTACCACGACGGAACGCATCCTGTTCTATACAGGAGTTCTGCATCGCATCGGTGAAGTCCATGACGGCGCCGCGACGATGGATTGGATGGAGCAAGAGAAGGAACGCGGTATCACGATTACATCAGCGGCGACAACGTGTTTCTGGAACAATCACCGCATTAATATCATTGATACACCGGGCCACGTCGACTTCACAGCTGAAGTCGAACGCTCGTTACGCGTGCTTGATGGTGCCATAGCCCTGTTCTGTTCTGTCGGAGGTGTTGAACCCCAGTCGGAAACCGTTTGGCGTCAGATGGATAAGTATGGCGTACCGCGCATCGCCTTTGTCAACAAGATGGACAGAGTCGGTGCCGATTTCCTTGGATGCGTCGATATGATGAAAGAGCGTCTCGGGGCAAATGCGGTTCCGATCCAACTTCCCGTGGGTGAAGGCGATCTGTTTACCGGGATCATCGACCTCGTTACGATGAAAGCGCGGATGTACAAAGATACCACGGGGCAGAACTGGGAGGACATGGATATTCCTCACGATATGGAGGCGAAAGCTGCCGAGTGGAGAACCAAGATGCTCGAGGCTGTGTCCGACGAGGATGATACGTTGCTGGAGAATTATCTCGAAGGGAAGGAGATCACTCCGAAGGAAATCATGACGGTGCTTCGTCGTGCAGCGTTGAAGGTCAGTATCATTCCGGTGCTCTGCGGATCGTCATTCAAGAACAAAGGCGTTCAATCGCTTCTCGATTCTGTCATTAACTATCTTCCTTCTCCTCTCGACCTGAATGAAGGAAAGGTAGACGGACACCACGTGAATATGAACGACCATATCTCGCGGAAAGTCAGCGACAACGAGAAGTTCAGCGCCCTTGCTTTTAAGATTATGACGGATCCGTTTGTCGGCAAACTGACGTACTTTCGCGTGTACTCAGGGACTTTGAAGGCCGGATCGTACGTGTACAATCCGATCTCCGAAAAGAAAGAGCGCATCAGCCGCATTCTTCGTATGCACGCAAATACACGTGAAGATGTGGACATAGCGTACGCAGGCGATATCTGCGCTGCCGTTGGTTTGAAGTTTACAAAGACGGGCGACACGTTGTGTGATGAGAGTGACCCTATCGTTCTTGAGAAGATGACGTTCCCCGAGCCGGTTATCCATGTTGCGATCGAGCCGAAGACCAAGGCTGATCAGGAAAAGATGGGCGAGGCCCTTTCGAAATTGTCGGAAGAAGATCCGACGTTCCGCGTATCTACAAATGAAGAAACGGGCCAGACCATTATCAGCGGAATGGGCGAGTTGCATCTTGAGATCATTGTCGACCGTATGAAGCGTGAGTTCCGCGTTGAAGCGAACATCGGCAAGCCGCAGGTTGCCTACAAAGAAACCATCCGGAAGAAGGTGCAAGCCGAAGGGAAATTCGTTCGCCAATCCGGCGGTCGCGGTCAGTTCGGTCACGTATGGCTTGAAATCGAGCCGAACGAAAAAGGCAAAGGATTCGAGTTTACAAATGCCATTGTTGGCGGCGTCGTTCCGAAGGAGTATATCAGGCCGGTGGAGCAGGGTATCGTTGAGGCGATGAAGAATGGTGTGCTTGCAGGGTATCCGGTCGAGGATGTAAAAGTCAAGTTGTTCGATGGCTCTTATCACGATGTCGACTCGTCGGAAATGGCCTTCAAGATTGCCGGTTCGATGGGTTTCAAAGAAGGGGCCCGCAAAGCAAATCCCGTTATTCTCGAGCCGGTCATGGCGGTCGAAGTGGTGACGCCCGAAGAGTATATGGGTGATGTGATGGGAGATTTAAATTCACGCCGGGGCAAGATTGAGGGGATGACGCCGCGGAAGGATGCGCAAGTGATTCGCGCAATGGTTCCGCTGTCGGAAATGTTCGGCTACTCGACCACGTTGCGTTCGATGACGCAGGGTCGTGCGATCTACTCGATGGAGATCTCACACTATGATGAGACTCCGAAGAGTGTGTCGGAGCAGATCATCGAAAAGATCAAAGGCAAGGAAACAGTTCCTGCATAACTAAGAGACTAACAATACCCCTTATCTAGTCAAGAGGAGAACACAATGGCAAAAGAGAAATTCAATCGTGCAAAGCCTCACCTGAATGTGGGTACCATCGGCCACGTTGACCATGGTAAGACCACACTCACGGCAGCGATCACCATGGTCCTTGCAAAAAAGGGTTTGTCCGAAATCCGCACATTCGATTCGATCGACAATGCGCCCGAAGAGCGCGAACGCGGTATCACGATTGCAACTGCGCACGTTGAGTATCAGACGGCAAACCGGCACTATGCTCACGTTGACTGCCCCGGTCACGCTGACTATGTGAAGAATATGATCACAGGTGCGGCTCAGATGGACGGCGCAATCCTTGTTGTCGCCGCGACGGATGGCCCCATGCCGCAGACACGCGAGCACATTCTGCTTGCCCGTCAGGTGGGCGTGCCCAAAATTGTTGTGTTCATGAACAAGGTGGATGCCGTTGACGACCCCGAGCTTCTCGACCTCGTAGAGCTCGAGCTCCGCGACCTTCTGAAGAAGTATGAATTCCCCGGCGACGAAATTCCCATCGTGCGCGGATCTGCACTGAAAGCGATGGAGGCAGCATTGAAGCCTGATGTGAAGGTCGACGATCCCGCGTTCAAGTGCATCATGGAATTGATGGATGCTGTGGATTCCTATGTGCCCGTTCCGCAGCGTGATGTTGACAAGCCGTTCCTGATGCCGATTGAAGACGTGTTTTCGATTACCGGTCGCGGTACGGTTGGTACGGGCCGTTGCGAGCGCGGCAGGGCAAAGGTTGGCGACGAAGTCGAAATTGTCGGCCTTGGCGCACATATGAAGTCGGTCATTACCGGTGCTGAAATGTTCCGCAAGGAACTTGATGAAGTTGTTGCAGGCGACAACGCAGGCCTTCTGCTTCGCGGTGTGGACAAGAAAGACCTTGAACGCGGAATGGTTCTTGCAAAACCCGGTTCCATCACCCCGCACAAGAAGTTTTCGGCCCAAGTGTACGTATTGAAGAAAGAAGAAGGTGGCCGTCACACGCCGTTCTTCAGCGGATACCGTCCGCAGTTCTACTTCCGCACAACGGACGTGACCGGTGTTGCAACCCTTCCGGGCGGAACCGAGATGATTATGCCTGGCGACAATGTTGACGGTATGAGTATTGAACTCATTACCACCATCGCTATGGAAGAAGGCTTGCGGTTTGCTATTCGCGAAGGCGGACACACTGTCGGCGCGGGTGTTGTAACAAAGATTATCGAATAAAATCACGGTGGTGAGGCCGGGCTCGGTCTCACCGCTTTTGTTTAGAGAAACGGAGTGTACCATTGGCCGGGCAAAAGATTCGCATAAAGCTTAAGTCGTTCGACCACAACCTGATCGACAAGTCTGCGGAGAAGATCATCAAGACTGTAAGGTCAACAGGCGCTGTGGTTTCAGGCCCGATACCGTTACCCACGAAGCGTACGGTGTATACTGTGCTTCGATCTCCTCACGTTGACAAAAAGTCGAGAGAGCAATTTGAGACGCGTGCTCACAAACGCCTCATTGATATACTCAACTCGACCAACAAGACAGTCGACTCCTTGATGAAGCTTGATTTACCCGCGGGCGTCGACGTCGAGATCAAAGTGTAACTCTTTTTGACAATTTGGTACGAGTGTAATCTCGTAAGGGTTCTTGCGGGAAGTGGACGTTTGTGCCGCTGCGCAACCGACAAGAGTGGTGTATCTTTATTTGGATGCTATCATGACAGGACTATTAGGAAAAAAGATTGGGATGACCAGTATCTTCGATGATGCAGGTCAGGTGATTCCCTGTACAGTTATCGAGGCCGGGCCGTGCTTTGTCACGCAGGTCAAAACCAAAGAGCGTGACGGATATGAAGCGGTGCAGTTGGGCTTCGATCAGAAAGCCGAACGCCTTGCCAACAAGCCGATGAGCGGCCATTTTGCAAAGGCGAACACTAAGCCGGTGCGCATCGTGCGTGAGTTTCGCGGTAATGGTGTTTCCGAGGTTCAGCCCGGACAGGAAATCAAGGTCGAGGCCGTCTTTACAAAAGGCGACACAGTGTCGATCATCGGAACGTCGAAGGGCCGGGGCTTCCAGGGCGTCGTGAAGCGTCATCATTTCGGCGGCGGATTTCGCACGCACGGTCAAAGCGATCGTGAACGGGCGCCGGGATCCATCGGGTCATCGTCGTATCCGTCGCGCGTGTTCAAAGGATTGCGAATGGCAGGGCGCATGGGTGGCGAGCAGGTGACTGTAAGAAATCTCAAGGTTGTTGGCGTTATTCCCGATTCGAACCTCTTGCTCGTCAAGGGATCGGTACCCGGCGCAATTAACGGGTATGTTGAGATTCATAAGGTTGTTGCACACTAATCGAACGAGATTGAGATGGAATTAGAAGTCTATAAGAAAGACGGATCGAAGAGTGGCGAAATGGTAAAGCTCTCGCCCGATGTCTTTGGTATCGAACCGAGCCAGCATGCAATCTACATGGCTGTGCGTTCGTATCTCGACAACCAGCGTCAAGGAACGCACAAGGTGAAAACTCGCGCTGAAGTACGCGGTGGCGGAAAAAAACCATTCAAGCAAAAAGGCACCGGCAATGCCCGCCAGGGAACATCTCGATCTCCCGTAATGACCGGCGGCGGTTCGATTTTTGGACCGAAGCCGCGTGATTATTCGAATGAGTTGCCGGCACAAATGAAGAAGTTGGCGCGCAAGTCGGCTCTCTCCGCGAAAGCAAAAGAAGGCCAGATCAAGGTTGTCGAGGATTTCTCGTTCGAAGGCCCCAAAACGAAAGAGATGGCTGCTGTTCTGAAGGCGCTGCAGTTGGATTCAAGCAAGACTCTGGTACTGACGGCAACCGGCGATGTGAACGTCTACAAGTCGGGACGAAACATCCCGCGTGTTCAAGTGCTTCGTGCGGACAAGGCGTCGACTTATGATCTGGTGAACAACCAGGTGATCTTGTTCCAGAAGAGCGCCGTGGAAGTTCTTCATAACACATTCAAGCAATAAGAGAGAACGTTATGGTAGGGATTCTGAAGCGCCCCATTGTTACGGAAAAGCTGACTGCAATGCAGGACAAAGGTGTGTACGCGTTCGAGGTGGAAAAGGACGCGAACAAGATTTCGATTCAGAAGGCAGTCGAGAAGAAATTCAACGTTACCGTTTTGAGCGTACGCACAGCTACGCACAAGGGAAAAGCAAAGTCGCAGATGACACGGCGGGGACGTTTTGCCGGCCGTACGTCGAGCTGGAAAAAAGCGTATGTGCGGCTGAAGGAAGGCGACAAGATTGAATTCTTCCAGAACGTGTAAGTGAACGCTGTAACATCCGAAAGTTGAACTATGGCAATTCGTAAACTCAAACCAATGACGGCAGGAACCCGATGGATGTCGGTGTCCGATTTTGCCACTATCACGAAGTCGCGACCCGAAAAGCGTCTGCTTGAACCGCTGCGTAAATCGGGCGGCCGGAACAATACGGGGCGTATTACCTCACGCCACCGGGGCGGCGGGCACAAACAGATGTATCGCATCATCGATTTCAAACGCAACAAGTTCGGGATGGATGCCAAGGTTGTGGCGATCGAATACGACCCGAACCGTACCTCGCGCATCGCGTTGCTCCAGTATGCCGATGGTGAGAAGCGATACATCATCGCTGCAGATGGCGTGAAAGTTGGCGAAGTATTGCGCTCAGGAGCAGATGCGGAAATCAAGAACGGTAATGCCATGCCGCTTGCGAACATTCCGCCCGGTACGTTCGTGCATAACATTGAGTTGCGTCCCGGAAAGGGCGCACAACTGGCACGCAGCGCCGGAGCATCGGTACAGTTGATGGCAAAGGAAGGAAAGTTTGCGCAGTTGCGTCTCCCTTCGGGGGAAGTCAGGAATGTTCGTGCAGAGTGCATGGCAACCATCGGAATGGTCAGCAATCCCGAGCATGAGAACCTCAGCCTCGGCAAAGCGGGACGCTCACGGTGGCTGGGTATTCGCCCCCAGTCACGCGGCGTAGTCCAGAACCCCGTCGATCACCCGCACGGGGGTGGCGAGGGTAAATCGCCGCAAGGCAATCCGCACCCGGTGTCGCCGTGGGGCTGGCATACCAAGGGTAAGAAGACACGTTGGAGAAAGAATCCGACAAGCAAGTTTATCGTCAAGCGCAGAAAGTAATTCTAAACTTAGGAAAAGCAGAGCATGAGTCGTTCGCTCAAGAAAGGCCCGTTTGTCAGCGTGAAGCTGCAGGAAAAAGTTGCGGCACTGAACAAGTCCAACCAAAAGAAGGTTGTCAAGACCTGGTCGCGTGCATCCACAATCACCCCTGATTTTGTCGGCCACACGTTTGCCGTGCATAACGGCAACAAATTCATCCCGGTGTATGTGCATGAGGGAATGGTCGGACACAAACTCGGTGAGTTCGCCCCGACACGTATCTTCAGGGTTCACCCGGGCGTGAAGAAGGAAGAATCGTCGAAAGCCGGTTGACAGATAAACGAAAAGAATCCTCAGGAAATTTCATCTTATGGAAGCTCGAGCAATCAATAGATATATCGGAACGTCACCGCGGAAGATGCGGCTGGTGATTGATTTGATACGCGGAAAGTCTGTCGACCAGGCATTGCACATTCTCCACTTTTCACCGAAACATGCTGCACGAACGGCCGAGAAGGTGCTTCGTTCCGCTGTCTCGAATCTGCAAAACAAGGATGAAGGCGGACGTCTGGAAACCTCCGACATGGTAGTGAAAGAGGCGTTCGTCGATGGCGGCATGACGATGAAGCGCATCAGTCCGGCACCGATGGGCCGTGCCTACCGCATCCGCAAGCGCTCGAATCACGTGACGATTGTAGTGCAGGGCGAAAAGCACGCCGCCAAACCTGCGGCAAAGCCGAAGGCAACGAAAGCAAAGACGGCAACACCCGAACCGGCTTCGGCTGAAGCAAAGCCGAAGAAAACCAAGAAAACGGAACCTGCAGCCGAAAAACCGAAGACCCGCACTAAAAAAGCGTCTTCGAAAGAAAAAGACAAAGAGTAATCCCGCTAAGGAGGAACATTGGGACAGAAAGTTAATCCGATTGGTTTGAGATTGGGAATCATCCGCTCGTGGGATTCCAACTGGTACGATGACAAGTCGTTCTCCGGAAAAATCCAGGAGGATGCAACAATTCGCAACTACGTTCGGAACCGTCTCAAAAAAGCGGGCATCTCAAAAATTCTGATCGAACGGACTCCCAAGCGTGCCGTCATTACCATCAATACCTCACGTCCCGGTATTGTGATCGGGCGGAGCGGAAAAGAAATCTCACAGTTGGAAGAGGAATTGAAGAAGATTACAAACAAAGAAGTCAAAATCCTCATCAACGAAATCAAACGACCCGAGCTCGATGCATATCTCCTCGCGGAAAATATTGCACAGCAACTTGAAGGACGTATCGCGTTTCGTCGTGCGATGAAGAACGGTATTACGGCTGCTATGAGAATGGGAGCCGAGGGTGTGCGTGTGATGACGTCGGGTCGGTTGGGAGGAGCTGAAATGGCGCGGCGCGAACAATACAAGGAAGGCCGTATACCTCTGCATACACTGCGCGCCGACATCGATTATGCAACAGCAACTGCACGAACAGTGTACGGTGCCATCGGTGTAAAGGTGTGGATTTGCAAGGGCGAAGTGATCGGTAAAGGCGACTCCCAGCAGTCACTCGCTCGTAAAAGTCAGTAAGGAGTAGAATGTCATGTTGATGCCCAAGAGAGTGAAATTTCGAAAACAGCAGCGCGGACGAATGCGCGGGAAATCGACCCGCGGGTCGAACGTGGATTTCGGTGACTTCGGATTGAAGGCCCTCGAACCGGGCTGGATCACCCAGCGCCAAATTGAAGCAGCTCGTGTAGCGTTGACGCGTATGATGAAACGCGAAGGGAAAGTCTGGATTCGCATCTTCCCCGACAAACCGGTGACAAAGAAGCCCGCGGAAACACGAATGGGTTCCGGAAAAGGCGCGCCGGAATACTGGGTGGCAGTTGTCAAGCCGGGACGGATCATGTTTGAGGTCGGCGGAACCTCAAAGGCCGTTGCCGTTGAAGCGTTATCGTTGGCTTCGCACAAGTTGCCCATCAAAACCAAAATCAGTGTACGCCCCGATTACGGAACGAGTTCGGCGGTTTAACACAGGGATACCAAGAGAAGAAGACATGAAAGCACTCGAAATCAAAGATCTCCCGGTTGACGAACTGAAGAAGAGATTGCAGGAAGAGGAAGAAAACCTCTCACACCTCCGGTTCCAATTGGCAACAAGCCAGCTCGAGAGTCCGATCAAAGTGAGAACCGTCCGGCGCGATATCGCTCGACTGCAAACAGTTCTGAACCGAAAGTTGAAAGCACAACAACCTGAGACAAAGAAGTCATGAGTGAAATAACACAACGGACCACCCGTCGCAAGACGCGTGTCGGTAAAGTGGTCAGCAACAAAATGGACAAGAGTATCACGGTGTCGATCGAACGCAAGATGCCGCACCCGATCTACAAAAAGTACTTCAAACTGACAACGAAGCTGATGGCACACGACGAAAAGAGAGAAGCACGGATTGGCGACACAGTGAAGATTATGGAAACCCGTCCGCTCAGCAAGCATAAGAGGTGGCGCCTCGTTGAAATTGTCGACAAAGCCAAGTAACCAGCTGTTCACGGAGAAAGTGTCATGATACAAGAAGAAACCAATCTCGTTGTGGCCGACAATTCCGGCGCAAAGAAAGCGCGATGCATTCGTGTGCTGGGCGGTCACGACCGCCGGTATGCAGGACTTGGCGATGTGGTGATTGTTGCTGTCAAATCAGCTATTCCCGGTGCAACAGTAAAGAAAGGCGAAGTAGCCAAGGCGGTAATTGTGAGAACCCGGAAAGAAACACGGCGCAAAGACGGATCATTTATCCGCTTTGATGAGAATGCCGCAGTGTTGATCAACGATGCAGGCGAGCCGCGGGGGAGCCGTATCTTCGGACCCGTAGCACGTGAACTGCGCGAGAAGCAGTACATGAAGATTGTTTCCCTCGCACCCGAAGTTTTGTAATTGAGGAAGAATAATGATTCGCAAAAACGACAACGTGACCGTTATTTCCGGCAACGCCAAAGGCAAAACCGGCAAAGTATTGAAAGTATTTCCGGACAGGAACCGCGTGATTATTGAAGGCGTCAACATCATGAAGCGGCACTCGCGTCCGAGCCAGAAAAATCCGCAGGGCGGTATCGTCCAGAAAGAGGCAAGCATCCACGTTTCCAATGTGATGTTGATCGAACCGAAAACGGGCGAGCCGACACGCGTCGGCACCAAGCTGATCAAGGATGAAACGACGGGCAAGAAAACTCGTCTTCGTGTTTCGAAGGCAACCGGCGAAACATTCTAATTGAATATCGAACCAACTGTCTGACAAAGACCAGACACACCAAAATAATGAAAGTACAGTTCCATGGCTGAAGAGAAATCGAAAAAAGGCGGGGCTCCAAAACCTGAAAAGAAAAAAGAAAAAGGTGCCGCTGCAGCGCAAGCTTCGGACAAGGCGCCGCGCTCATCAGGCAAAGAAGAACGCGTTACTCCGCGTTTACTGACAACATACCGCAACGATGTTGTTCCGGCGTTGATGAAGCGTTTCAAGTACAAAAGTGTGATGCAGGTTCCCCGGCTTGAGAAGATTTCGGTGAATATCGGCGTCGGGCAGGCAACCCAGGATGCGAAGTTGGTTGACTCTGCCGCGCGTGACCTCGAATCGATTGTCGGGCAGAAGGTGGTCATCACGAAGGCGAAAAAGGCCATCTCGAATTTCAAGCTGCGTGAAGGAATGCCGATCGGATGCAGAGTAACGCTTCGGCGGGCACGCATGTGGGAATTCTTCGATCGCTTTGTGGCGGTTGTGGTTCCCCGTATGCGTGACTTCCGCGGGCTGAACGACAGATCGTTCGACGGCCGCGGGAACTACACACTTGGTTTGAAAGAACACATCGTATTTCCTGAGATCGATGTTGACAAGATCTCGAAAATCTTCGGCATGGATATCACGTTCGTCACGACGGCGAAAACGGACCAGGAAGCATACGAGTTATTGAAGTCAATGGGCTTCCCGTTTGTGAAGCGACAGGAAGTTCTGGAAACTCAAAAATCCTAACAGGAGAATTGCCGGCATGGCAAAGCTAAGCGCAAAAGCACGAGAACTGAAACGACAGAAGATGGTCGCGAAGTACGCAGCCATCAGGCGGGAATTGAAGGAGAAGGGAGACTTCGCGGGGTTGCAGAAGTTGCCGCGCAATAGCGCACCGACACGGCTCCACAACCGCTGCTCCTTGTCGGGAAGGCCTCGCGGATATCTCAGAAAATTCGGCTTGTCACGGATTGCCTTCCGTGACCTGGCGCTTGACGGAAAGATTCCCGGCGTCGTGAAATCGAGCTGGTAGATTGTCCGGACTCATGATCAGCCGCACGTTCAGAATATAAGACATTGAAGCAGGAGTTGTACACATGACAATGACAGACCCGGTTGCAGATTATCTTACACGATTGCGCAATGCCCTACAGGCAAAGCACAAACGTGTCGATATTCCCGCCTCCAACCTGAAGCGAGAGTTGACGAAGTTGTTGCTCGCCCAGAATATGATTGCAGCCTTTACGGAGGTCAAAACGGGCCCGCAAGGCGTCCTTCGCATTCAGTTGAAATACAACGACGGTAAGCCGGTCATCGGCGGGTTGAAGCGGATCAGTTCTCCGGGACTCCGCAAGTACTCGGACGCGGAAAGCATCCCGAGAGTGTTGGGAGGTTTGGGCATTGCAGTGTTGTCAACTTCCAGAGGGTTAATGACGGATCGCCAGGCCCGTGCCGCCAAAGTCGGCGGTGAAGTACTCTGTGAGATCTGGTAAATATTGACGTAAGGAGAAAGAAACGTGTCACGAGTTGGCAAGAAACCAATACCCATCGCAAGCGGCGTCAAGGTGCAACGGACAGCGCAACAGGTGTCCGTGAAAGGACCCAAGGGCGAGCTCTCTGCGCTGGTACACGAAGACATCGGGTTTGAGATCAAGGACAATCAGGTCTTCATTACGCGATCATCGGAAGCAAAGGAAATCCGCTCGCTGCATGGTTTGTGGCGTGCTTTAATGCAGAACATGATCATCGGCGTTACCGAAGGCTACTCGCGGAAACTTGAACTGGTCGGTGTCGGGTACAAAGCTGAAATGAAGGGAAAGAAGGTTCAACTCGTTCTCGGCTACTCTCATCCTATCCTGTTCGGTCCTCCGGACGCGATCAAGATTGAAACACCCACCCCGACGAGTATCATGATTTCGGGGATTGACAAGCAGTTGGTGGGGCAGGTTGCCGCGAAGATCCGCTCGTTCCGTCCGCCCGAGCCGTACAAGGGCAAGGGAGTGAAGTATGAGGGCGAGCATATTCGTCGCAAGGCAGGCAAGGCTGCTGCAGCGGGCGGTGGCAAATAAACCGAGTCTTTGAGGATACAGAATGATCACGAAACGTAAATCAGAAAATCGCAGCCGCATCAAAGTGCATATCAGAAAGCGTGTCACCGGAACGCCCGAGCGTCCGCGGCTGACAATCTTTCGAAGCGCGAAGCATGTCTATGCTCAGATCATCGACGACACAACAAGTAAGACGCTTGTTTCGGTGTCCGACATCGCTAAAGACGTGAAAGGCGATTTCAGCGGTATCAAAGGTCAGATGAATATCAGCAAGAAGGTTGGAGAGCTTGTCGCAAAGAAGGCCGTCTCCGCAAACATCAAAGAAGTGGTGTTCGACCGGAACGGGTACCTGTACCACGGCGTCGTGAAAGCGATGGCCGATGGCGCACGGGCAGGCGGATTGAAGTTCTGATTCGCCCGGGCGCAGGCTGTCTCTCGCCCGACCGGAAAAAATTCTCGGGTCGTCCAATGGCAGGACAGCGGCCTTTGGAGCCGTTAATCGTGGTTCGAATCCACGCCCGAGAGCAGCAAAGCTCAAGAAGTTTTTCACAAGGTCACTAACGAAGGAACAAAGTTGGCACGAATTAAAGCAAGTGATATGGAGTTGAAGGACAGGCTCGTCCACATCAACCGCGTTGCAAAAGTTGTGAAGGGCGGGCGCCGGTTCAGCTTCAACGCCATCGTCGCAGTTGGCGACGGTAAGGGTCATGTCGGTATCGGCCTCGGCAAGGCGAACGAAGTAGCCGATGCAATTGCCAAAGGTGTGGATGATGCGAAGAAGAATGTCGTCCTCGTTCACATCGTCAAGGGAACAATCCCGCACGAAGTGATCGGGAAGTACGGTGCGGGACGCGTGATGTTGAAGCCCGCATCGCCCGGTACGGGGTTGATTGCAGGTGGTGGCGTTCGCGCTGTTCTCGAATCTGCCGGCGTGAGAGACGTTCTGACGAAGTCGATGGGTTCCTCCAATCCGCACAACGTGGTCAAAGCAACAATGGCTGCGTTGCTCAGTCTTTCAGATGCGAAATCGGTTGCATCACGACGCGGCGTTACATTGCCGGAACTATTCGGCAACCAGACGACTGCACAGTCTGCATAATAAGGTAGAAAGCAATGGCAAAGAAACTGAAAATCACACAAAAGCGAAGCATCATCGACCAAATTGAACCGCAGAAGCGTACCATCAAAGCGCTTGGTCTCGGGCGGCCGGGCTACTCTGTCGAGAAAAACGACTCGCCGCAAATTCGCGGCATGATTCGCAAGGTTGTCCATCTGGTGACGGTCGAAGAAATCAACTGAAGGCCGCTTTCGCTCAAGCAAGGTAAGGATAGAAATGGCAAAGGATATTCTCAGCAATCTTAAACCCGCAGCCGGATCGCGCAAACGGCGCAAGCGTATCGGCAGAGGCCAGGGATCGGGTCATGGCGGAACCTCCACCCGCGGACACAAAGGTGCAGGTTCCCGTTCCGGAACACGCTTCGTTGCCGGATTCGAAGGCGGTCAGATGCCGCTCGTTCGGCGCGTTCCCAAACGGGGTTTCACAAGTCCGTTCAGGGTCGAATACCAGATCGTCAATGTCGAGACGCTTGGAAAGCTTTCGCAGGACGGAAAGTTGCAGTCGGGGGTTATTACTCCTCAGGTGCTTTCCAAGCTCGGTATCGTTAAAAAATCGTCCGCCCCGGTAAAGGTACTTGGTAACGGTGATCTCAATGCAAAGCTCGATGTAACGGCACATGCATTCAGCAAATCCGCCCAGGAAAAAATCGAAAAGGCGGGCGGCAAGGCGCAAACAATCAGCTCAACTCCGAAAGAATAATGGTTAATTTAGCCGAGAGTTTTCGTAACGTTTTCAAGATTCAGGAACTTCGCACGCGGCTGTTTTTCACGGCGATGATTCTTGTTGTTGTTCGCGTCGGGGCTCATGTGACATTGCCCGGCGTGGACGCGATTCTGCTCGCGCAGGCGGTGAAGAATCAGGAACAGAATACGCTGTTCGGGTTGTACGATTTGTTTGTGGGTGGCGCGTTCCAGAACGCAGCGGTGTTCGCATTGGGCATTATGCCTTATATCAGCGCGTCTATTATCCTGCAATTGCTCGGCGCCGTTGTTCCCTACTTCCAGAAACTCTCGAAGGAAGGAGAGGAAGGACGACGAAAGCTTACGCAGTTGACCCGTTATGGCACCGTGCTCGTAGCAGCGCTTCAGGCGTGGGGTGTCAGCGTCCGGTTGTTGAACCTGAATGTTGCCGGTATTCCGATTGTGCCGGAGGCCGTGCAGGGAATTGCGTTCACTCTTTCCACGGTGATCTTCCTGACGGCAGGCACGATTTTCATGATGTGGCTCGGTGAACAGATAACCGAACGCGGTATCGGTAACGGTATTTCGTTGATCATCTTCATCGGTATTATTGCCCGATTCCCGCACTCGATCATCGATCAGTTTGTCGTCAGCCAGAATATCATCATCGGAACCGTTCTGGTTGCGTTTATGGTTGCCGTGGTTGCCGGTGTTGTGCTCGTGACACAGGGAACGCGAAGAATTCCGGTTCAGTATGCAAAGCGGGTTGTCGGCCGGAAGGTGTATGGCGGCGTTACGCAATACATCCCGATGCGCGTCAACACGGCGGGCGTTATGCCGATTATCTTTGCCCAGTCGATTATGTTTATTCCGCAGACGGCCGTGACGTTCTTCCCCACGAGTGAATGGATGCAGGAGGCGGCAAGTTACTTCCAGTACACTTCGGTTACGTATTCCGTTGTGTACGCACTCATGATTATTTTCTTCACGTATTTCTACACGGCAATCGCGTTCAATCCGAAAGACGTGGCGGAGAACATGCAGAAGCAAGGCGGGTTTATCCCGGGCATTCGTCCCGGCAAACACACGTCGGATTATATTGACAACATTCTGACAAAAATTACGCTGCCGGGCTCAGTGTTTCTTGCCATTGTGGCGATCCTCCCGGCGTTTGTGTCGCGCTTCAATGTGACACCGAGTTTTGCGCAGTTCTTCGGCGGCACCAGCCTGCTGATTATGGTAGGCGTTGCCCTCGACACGTTACAACAGCTTGAGTCACATCTCCTGATGCGGCATTACGATGGGTTTATGAAATCCGGCAAGCTGAAAGGGCGGATGCGGTAACCGGCGCAAAACATGATGGGTAAAGTTCCGATAAAGTCGCCGCGCGAAATCGAGTTGATTCGGGAAAGCAGTCAAATTGTGGCGGAAGTGTTGGCATTGGTGGGAACGAGAATCAAGCCCGGAGTCGACGCGAAAGAACTTGATGAAGTCGCCGAACGGTTCATCCGGTCGAGAGGCGGTACACCGGCGTTCAAAGGATACGGCAGCGACAAAAAGAACTTGTTCCCTTCAAGCCTTTGCATCTCGATAGATGAAGAGGTTGTACACGGGATTCCGAATGGCAGGAAGTTGGAGGAAGGGCAGATTGTTTCGATTGACGTGGGCGTTCGCAAGAACGGCTACTACGGCGACAGCGCACGAACATTTGCCGTCGGGCGGGTTTCGGAGGAAAAGCAGAGACTGATGCGGGTGACGGAGGAATCTCTCTACAAGGGGATCGAGAAGGCGGTAGCAGGAAATCACATTCACGATGTATCGTTCGCAGTCCAGAAGTATGTCGAAGCTAACGGGTATTCGGTGGTGAGAGACCTAGTGGGACACGGCGTAGGGAAGAGTTTGCATGAGGAGCCGGCGATTCCAAACTACGGTGACCCGGGAACGGGTGTGAAGTTGAAGGAAGGGATGGTACTTGCCATCGAACCGATGGTTAATGCCGGAACATACAAAGTGGAACACGATCCCGATGGCTGGACGGTGAGAACGGTTGACAGAAAACCGTCGGCACACTTTGAACACACGGTTGTTGTACGAAAAGGAGAAGCTGAAATTCTGACACGCTAAGTCCGGAACTTCTGAAGCATGGCAAAACAAGGTCCCATTAAAGTTGACGGTGTTATCACGGACACATTGCCCAACGCAATGTTCAAAGTCAGTCTGGAAAACGGGCACGAAGTTTTGGCCCACATCTCCGGAAAGATGCGCATGAATTTCATCAAAATTCTTGTCGGCGACAAAGTAACCGTCGAACTGTCGCCGTATGATCTGACAAAAGGAAGAATCACGTACAGATATAAATGACGGTATCGACCGTCGCAGACAACCGGCGACGGCGCACAAGGAGAAGTAAAGTATGAAAGTACGATCATCAGTCAAGAAAATTTGCATCAATTGCAAAATCATCCGTCGCAACGGCGTTGTGCGCGTGATTTGCAAGAACCCGAAACACAAGCAGCGTCAGGGTTAATTCGTTTTCTAATTGAAGGAGGAGTCAGTTGGCTCGTATAGCTGGCGTCGATTTACCAAAAAAGAAGCGTTCGATTATCGGCCTTCAGTACATTTACGGTGTCGGAAGCACAACCGCGGCGGATATTCTTACCAAGGCCGGTATCAGCTTCGACAAGAAAGTCGCCGATCTGAGTGACGATGAAGTCGCGAAGATTCGCGGCATCATCACCGCAGACTATAAAGTGGAAGGTGCGCTGCGCGGTGAAGTCCAATCCAACATCAAACGGCTGATGGATATCGGCTGCTACCGCGGGTTGCGTCACCGCAAGGGATTGCCAGTACGCGGTCAACGGACACGCACCAACTCGCGTACGCGCAAAGGCAAGCGTAAGACAGTTGCAGGCAAGAAGAAGGCCGCTGCGAAGACGTAATCTGTTCAGCGTATCGTTGCGAGGCCTGAGCGCCTGGTAGAATGTTAAACGAACAAAAAGGAGTACGACGTGGCAAAAACCACTTCAGGCGACGTAGTTAAAAAGAAAAAGAAAATATCGGTAGATATCAGCGGCAAGGTTTTCGTGAAAGCCACATTCAACAATGTCATTGTGACGATTACCGATATCTACGGCAACACCATCAGTTGGTCGTCGGCCGGCAAGAACGGCTTCAAGGGCTCGCGGAAGAACACGCCGTTTGCGGCTCAGGTCTCGGCAGAGGCTGCGGCGAAGACAGCATTTGGCCTTGGACTTCGGAAAGTTGAGGTGTTTGTGAAAGGTCCGGGTTCCGGTCGTGAAGCGGCAATTCGCGCCCTGCAAGTTGCAGGACTCGAAATCTCCGCCATCCGCGACATCACGCCGATTCCGCACAACGGATGCCGGCCTCCGAAACGACGCAGAGTGTAAGTGTACACCCCCCCGCGAGGGGGGCTTGATCATCAAAGGAAGGATTCATGGCAAGATACATCGATTCAAACTGCAGGCTCTGCAGAAGAGAAAAGCAGAAGCTGTTCCTCAAAGGAACAAAGTGCTTCACCGAGAAATGTCCGGTTGAACGGCGGAACTATGCGCCAGGTCAGCACGGGCAATCGCGGCGTACAAAGGTTTCGGAGTACGGAACGCAGTTGCGCGAGAAGCAGAAGGTCCGCCGCATGTACGGCTTGCAGGAAACCCAATTCCGCAATTATTTTGCGAAAGCGCTGAAGCAGACCGGGCGTACCGGCGAGACATTGGTGAAGATGCTTGAACGCCGTCTTGATAATACTCTGTATCGTCTCGGTCTCGCTCCGTCCCGGAAAACCTCCCGGCAGCTGATCACGCACGGCCACATTCTTGTGAACAACAAGCCGGTCGATATCCCGTCGTACTTGCTCAGGTCGGGTGATACAATTTCGGTGCGGGAAAAAAGCAGAAAACTCGATGTGTTCCATGCATCGATGAAACGAATGAAGGATACAGCCATGCTTCCGTGGCTGAGTCTCGACAAAGCAACTATGACCGGCATATTCCTCAACATTCCGGAGCGGGCGGATATTCCGCTGAATGCCGACGAGCAGTTGATTGTTGAGTTATATTCGAAGTAATCACAAACAAGGTGTGTAGCCAATGACAGCAGGAACAATCCAGATGCCGGAGCGCATTCAGCTCGAGGAATCGAGCCGCACCGGCACATTCGGACGATTTATTGTACAGCCACTAGAGAAGGGATTCGGAACCACCATCGGCAATTCGATGCGTCGTATCCTCCTTTCATCTCTGCCCGGATATGCCATCACCTCCATCCACGTTGACGGCGTGCAACATGAGTTCTCAACCATTCCCGGTGTTGTCGAAGATCTGCCGGATATGATTTTGAATCTCAAGCAAGTTCGTCTGAAACTTGTCAACAGGAAAAGCAACCGGGTTATCGTTCCGTTAAAGGGGCCCCGCGAGTTTACAGGGCGGGATATTCAGGATGCTTCGGGCGATATCGAGGTGTTGAACCCCGATCTCCACATCGCCACGCTGAATGCGGAAGCCGGCTTCGAGCTTGATATTCGCATCGGACGCGGTATCGGATTTGTTGTCGCCGAGGAGAACAAATCCGCCGACCAGGCGGCGGGCGTTATTCCGCTTGATTCCATTTTCACGCCGATCAAGAACGTCCGCTATCTTGTTGAGCCGACTCGTGTGGGCCAGCAGACGGATTACGAAAAGTTGATTCTTGAAGTAGAGACGGACGGCTCGATCACCCCCGAAGATGCAATGGCGTACTCGGGAAAAATCCTGCGCGATCACATTCAGCTTTTCATCAACTTCGATACGGAGCAGGAAGCGGAAAAAGTGGAAAGCGAAATGGACGCGGAATTCTCCCGCGTGCGTAAAGTGCTGCTCACGCCGGTTGATGAGTTGGAGCTTTCCGTTCGATCGCATAACTGCCTGCGGGCAGCGAACATCAAGACTATTGCCGACCTTGTTCGCCGCGATGAAGCGGAATTGTTGAAGTTCCGCAACTTCGGACGCAAGTCGCTAGCAGAGCTCTCCGAGATCATCGAGCGCGAGCAGTTGAAATTCGGAATGGATGTGACAAAATACATCGGCGACATTCAAACAAACTAAGTCGCTGTTTCACAGGTAGAATTTTTTGGATAGCTATTATGCGACATCGCAAGTCAGGACGTAAACTCAAGCGCACAGCCAGTCACCGCCGAGCTACGTTGGCATCCCTGTCAACGTCTCTTCTCCGCCACAAACGGATCACGACAACCGTGGCGAAGGCAAAGGAAACCCGCATGGTGGTTGAGAAGTTGATCACACGGGCGAAGAATGCAGCCTCAAAACAGGATGCTCCGGCGGTCGGAGTTCATGCCCGTCGTGAAGTCGGGCGGCTTATAAAAGATCGATCCGTGATCAAGGAATTATTCACAACAATAGCCGAAAAAGTGGCGACACGTGCCGGAGGATATACGCGCATTGTGCGACTCGGGCTGCGCAGAGGCGACGCCGCCGAGATGGC